>DASWKU010000096.1:0-1563 GCA_036396455.1 Flavobacteriaceae bacterium | reverse complement strand
TGTTCTGGCTATTTATTGGAGTTTTTCAGCTTTGATGCCCCAAAATTTTTCTAAAATCGATACCGCCGAAACTTTATTTTCTACTGAACGTGCTTTAATACATCTTAAAGAAATTTCAAAAGAACCCCATTATGTTGGCAGTCCAGAACATGACCATGTCAAGGATTACATCATAAAAGAACTGGAACGATTGGGATTGGAAACCCAAATTCAGGAAGGATATAGCTATAATGAAAAGTGGGGAAGCATTACAAAATCCAAAAACATTTTGACCCGAATAAAAGGTAGTGAAAACACCAAAGCCCTAATGTTGCTTTCCCATTATGACAGCAATCCACATTCATCATTGGGGGCAAGTGATGCGGGATCAGGTGTGGTCACCATTTTAGAGGGGCTTCGTGCTTATTTGGCCACTAAACAAATTCCGAAGAATGACATTATCATTTTAATTTCCGATGCCGAGGAACTGGGACTTAATGGTGCCAATCTTTTTGTCAATCAGCATCCTTGGGCAAAGGATGTGGGTTTGATATTGAATTTTGAAGCCCGTGGCAGTGGTGGACCAAGTTATATGTTGATTGAGACCAATGGCGGAAATCATAAAATGATTGATGGCTTTATTAAAGCGAACCCAGAATTTCCCGTGGCAAATTCCTTGGCATATAGCATTTACAAAATGCTGCCCAATGATACCGACTTAACCCCAATGAGAGAAGAAGGCGATATTGGAGGGTTCAATTTTGCCTTTATTGATGACCATTTTGATTACCATACCGCTATGGATACTTATGACCGATTGGACAGAAATACTTTGGAGCATCAGGGCAGTTATGTAATGCCCTTGCTCAATTATTTTTCGAATGCCGATTTGGGCAACATGAAAAGCAACCTCGACGACATCTATTTTAATGCCCCTTTGCTGAAAACCATTAGCTATCCGTTTTCATGGATTATTCCTATGTTGGTCCTGACAGTTATATCGTTTTTATGGCTTTTGGTCTATGGTGTACGTAAACGGGCATTAAATGGTAAAGATATTGCCAAGGGATTTATTCCATTGGTTTTGGTGCTGACTATTAATGGTCTTGTTGGTTATTTTGGATGGCCAATCTTAAAAACCATATATCCACAATATAATGAAATACTGCATGGGTTTACATATAATGGCCATGCTTATATTTGGGGATTTTCTTTTTTGGCTATGGCCATCTGTTTTTTGGTTTATCACAAATTCCATGAACCGAAAAATACTGGAAGCTTACTGGTTGCGCCTTTGTTTTTATGGCTTGTTATTTGTACGGCAATTGCCTTTAAACTAAAGGGAGCAAGTTTCTTTATCGTTCCATTGATTTTTGGGCTTATCAGTTTATTGGTCCTTATCAAACAAAAAGGACCGAGTCTATTTTTGTTGGTATTTTTAGCTGGCCCAACGCTGTTCATTTTGTCTCCGTTCGTTAAGATGTTTCCTGTTGGTTTGGGATTAAAGATGATTGCGGCTTCCACGGTTCTTATCACTTTATCTTTTGTATTGTTGATTAGTGTTTTTGGGTTTTTCAACAAAAA
>DASWKU010000095.1:0-12041 GCA_036396455.1 Flavobacteriaceae bacterium | reverse complement strand
ATGTTTGAGTGAGCGTTATAAGCCCGATTTGCAGAAGGAAATCCCAAATGTGGATGCCTACTTTGGAACTACGGAATTGCCAAGTTTATTGAAGGCTTTGGGTGCAGACTATAAACATGAACTCATTGGTGAACGCTTGACCACCACACCAAAAAATTATGCCTATCTCAAGATTGCCGAAGGCTGTGACCGACCTTGTAGTTTTTGTGCCATCCCATTGATGCGTGGAAAACACAAAAGTACACCCATTGAAGACGTGGTGATTGAAGCTGAAAAATTGGCCGCAAAAGGCGTAAAAGAATTGATTTTAATTGCTCAAGACCTGACCTATTATGGTCTCGATTTATATAAAAAACGTAACCTTGCTGAACTGCTTGAAGCCTTGGTGAAAGTGGAAGGTATTGAATGGATTCGGTTGCATTACGCCTTCCCAACAGGGTTTCCGATGGATGTTTTGGAAGTGATGAAGCGTGAGCCAAAAATCTGTAACTATTTGGATATTCCTTTGCAACATATTTCCGATTCCATTTTAAAAAGCATGCGCAGGGGAACGACCAAAGAAAAGACCACAAAACTTTTACAGGAATTTAGAAAAACAGTGCCCAATATGACCATCCGTACGACATTGATTGTAGGTTATCCTGGTGAAACCGAAGACCATTTTCAGGAACTGAAGGCATGGGTTCGTGAGATGCGCTTTGAACGTTTGGGCTGTTTTACCTACAGTCATGAAGAAAACACTCATGCCTATCATTTGGAAGATGATGTACCGGAAGGCGTCAAGCAAGCACGTGCCAATGCCATCATGGAACTGCAATCCCAGATTTCCTGGGAACTGAACCAAGACAAAATAGGGCAGGAGTTTAAAGTGGTCATCGACAGAAAGGAAGGCAATTATTTTGTGGGCCGTACCGAATTTGATTCGCCCGATGTGGATAATGAAGTCTTGATAGATGCCACAAAAACCTATTTAAAGACAGGAGAATTCACACGAGTAAAAATCACCGATGCTGCCGACTTCGACTTGTTTGGAGAAGTCGTTATGTCACTTTAACCTTGTCACCCTGAGCTTGTCGAAGGGTCTATGTTTAAGATAAATAGTTTAATATTTTGATCGTTTGAAACCCAATATCCTCATCCTCGATTATTCAGTTGACCGTTTTGAAACCCCCATCATCAAAGGATTTCTCAATCGTCATTTTGATTATGAAGTTACTGCGTTGCATATCACAACGGAAGTGTCTTTTCCAGACGACTTGATTGAAAAGGATTTTACCCATGTTGTCCATACAGGTTCGACCTTATCCATAAATGAACCCGCACCATTTACCAAAAAAGCTGTATCCTATATTCAAGACTTGGTTGAAAAAAGCACTTGGCAATTTGGTATTTGTTACGGGCATCAATTATTGGGTTTTGCCTTGGTGGGTACACATGCCGTTAGGGAAACACCTAAAGGACTGGAAGTCGGTTGGGGTGAAGTTGAGTTTAATGAATTTGGACAACAGGTATTGAACCTGAATCCTGTAGAGCGCATTTGGCAACACCATTTTGATGAGGTGACCGAACTCCCTGTAGGGTCAGAGATTATAGCCACCAATGCCCACTCCCATATTCAGGCCTACATTAATTACGAAAAGCGATTATTGGGCACACAATTTCATCCTGAAATCAATTTGAGACAGGGCAATAACTATTTTTTGCATGACAGAAAACTCTTGGAAGATAACGGTTTTGATGTTGATGTAATGGTAAAACAGCAACCTAGCTTTGATGCGCCACAGGTGTTTTTTGAATTCTTTTTGGGGCAATAAACATTAAAAATACTTACGGATTGGATTAATTCGGTGAGGCGGTGAATTGAGCGTTTCGCTTAACGCTTACACGTCTAGACAGTACGCATTTTATTCCAATGCTTGTATTTCTTCTTTTAGTCTTTTCAAATGACGATTTATAATGGCCCAAACTATTGAGTTATCAATGCTATCGTATGTGTGAACCAACCTGTTTCTAAAGCCGATAATTTGTTTGGCATTCTCAATTTCTAAATCTGTTTCGATTTTTTTGAGTTGATTTAAAGCTTCTCCAATAATTGCCAATTGTCTTTCTACAGCACTTTGGGTTTTTAAATCATCTTGATAAATGTTAAAATTTGTAACGTCAACTGTAAATTTTTCTATCAAGTCGATAGCTATCAAAATATCAGATAGATATTTTTTGCTCTTTTCCGTCATAGATTAAAATTTTTGTTGCATCAATACTTTTTCTGAGGATAGGATTTTTAATTGAAGTATTTGTCAGCAAATCTACTTTTCTTTGAAAGAACTGTTCAAATTTATCCCAAATGCTCATAAGATTTTCTCCGCGTTCAATTGGGTCATCATTGTCAATTTCAATCAGCAAGTCTATATCGCTTGAATCTTCATTAAATTCGTCGGTTATTGAAGAACCAAAAGCGTACAGGTTTTTCACATTATGGGACTTGCATAATGATAAAAAATCCGACATGTTATATTTAATGGATGCTTTCAAATTCATAAGGCTAATATAATGTATTTTTTTGAATCTGGATTTTTACTCAGCTTGCTGGCAATGGTTCTTGGCTATGGGTTCTTTAGGGTTACTTGTTATAAATTTAACAAAATAAGAATAGGAATTCCGCCGCAATTGCGATTATACATTGGTGCTAGTTTTTTATGGACCTAAAAACAATATTTTCGCAAGTTCGACGGTAACACTTACAAAGATTTCTCTTACCACCAGTAATCCGGGCCAAAATTTGTCTTAATACAGCGATAGGTTCAGCACAAGCTGGTTTTGGCCATGGTTAACTGTCTGCCGACCAGACAGAAATGAAGTTCGACTATTTTATTTATAATGTCAAGTATATAAAAGTCGAAACCGTTATGAACTTAAAACGACTTTGATGTGGATGCTATGGTAAAACAGTAGCCCACCTTTGATACACCAAAAGTGTTTTTTGAGCTTTTTTTGAAGCAATTGAGTATTACAGACTTCTGACGTTTCTTAATATGTCGAACTCAAAATAGGATAAGCCCTAGAACATTAAACCTCATAAAACAAATATAGAAAAACTCAATCCTGTCGACTTGTTTTGTGCTTCATCTGATTGGCTTCAGTTTCCTCAAGACGAAGAAACCTCGCCGCATTGTTATAAAAAATATCCCGTTTTTGCCCATCTGTTAAAAAAGGTGCTTGTTCAATGGCTTCAACCGCTGCATCGATTTTTTCAGGCCATACCATTTGATCGGAACCATACATCAATCGTTTTCCAAGACCAGCCCGGACAAATGCCTCCAGATAGTCATAAAAGGCTATACGCGGAATTACCCACGTTATCGTAGATACATCGGCGTAAAGTTGTGGATACTGGTACATCATTGCGATCATTTCATCTCGATAAGGATACCCAGCATTCTCTACAAAAAGCCGAAGTTTAGGATGGTTAATAAGCACGTCCTCAAGAAGCAAAGGGCTGCCAAAAGCAGCACGGAAGTCAGGCATATAAGGGCCAATCCCTAAAGTGTGGATGAGCACTGGAATGTCAAGGTCTTCTGCCAATTTGAAATAGGGTTCTAGTGAAGGATCGTTGGGAGGTATTCCTACAAGTTGTGCCCCGATTTCACCCATACCGCTAAAATTCCCTGATGAGTATTCTAGCTTAAGCTTCTCTAGCTCTGAATTACTGGGTTTCAAAATGAAAGGAGATGAAATAAATCGTCCTGGGGCTGTTTTTTTCCATTCCTGAACTGTTGACCAATCGACACCACTTAAAAAACCTTTGATAATGTTGTAACGATCCATGGCTTCTAATGTTTTCTCCATCAGATCGGTGGGATTGACCGTTGCATGGCCGTCACCTTCACAGGGTTCAGGACGGCAGAAAGCTGGAATTCCAGGTGGTACTTCTTCGGGAAGCCCTGTATGCATGTGCATATCAATTATAGGAGATTGTTCCTGTCCATACAGCGAAACAGGCAAGCTCAAACATAAAAAAAATACGGAGATAAAAGGGATGGTTTTCATTTGTTTATCGATATTGGTTAATATATCCCACAAAGATGCGAATTGTCACTTTGCGCCGCATCGGTGAAATTACCCATTTATATCACACGAGTTCGTGTTTAAAAGCAAATGCAGTTGCCTCGGTACGTGAAAATACACCGAGTTTATTGAAAATATTACTCACATGACGGTCTACGGTTCGTTCACTAATATACAACTCCCCTGCAATAAATTTATTGGTTTTTCCAGATGTAAGCCGACTCAAAACTTGGAGTTCGCGAAGTGTCAGACCGCGAGTGTCGTGCTGCCTTTTCTTGCTTAATAATTGATTGACCCGCTCCAAATCTGGTTTTGCCTCTAGTTGCTCAAAAATCCATTGGGCTGCAGCCAAGTGCACCGTTACATTGTCTTTATCATTTAATTTTTGGTAAGCAATGCCTTTAAGTTCTCTGGTCTGTGCAGATTCGTAAGGTAGATCTAAGGTGTTCCAATATTTTAATGCTTTTTGTAAATGTTCTAGGGCAAGGTGAATCTCCCCCTTTGAAAGTAAAACAGCTCCCAGACAGTATGAGGACATTCCATGGAGATAGGGCGCATCAAATGCTTTGGCAATACTACTTAACTCTTCAGTGGCTTGATGAGCCTCTCCAGATTGCTCCGTAGCAATCATAATACGCACAAATGCAGGAAGAAGTTCTGAACGTCTTTTTCTGTCCTTTGTCTCATTTAAGGTATTTCGTATAGAAGTTGCTGCTAGATCATTTTGCCCTTGTGCAAAGCGAAGTAGGGCAAGACCGGGTTGCGGATTTCTACTCCATTTAGCAGCTTCGTGATAGGAAGCTTCGGCTTGTTTAAAATCCCCGAGTAGACGTAGCAGCTCGGCTTGACGGTAATAGGCTTCTCCAGCAGCCGTTTCGCCTGGTGGACGAGTAAGTAGCTCACACGCAACCTTGGTTTCTTTAAGGGCTTTTTGCCATTCACCTTGAAATTGGATGATTTCAGCCCTACGTATCAAACATTGCCCCCTGAAGGGGACGATGCCTGGCTGTGCTTCACACCAACGATTCAATGCTGATGTCCACTCTTGTGCTCTTTTAAGGTCCCAAACCTTACGACAGGTTTCTATGACAGCACAATAGATGATCCCGGTAACCACAGGAAAGACCGATTCGGTTTCTACCAATATCATCGTTTCATCGAGCAGTTTTATTCCTTTTGTCACGTACCCCTTTTCGATCAATGCTTGTCCGCGCCCAAGTCGTCCAAGCGCAATCAAATCAACATCACCAAAGTGTTCTCCTATTGCAACAGCTTTTTCAAACAGATTCTGTGCCTTGTCGACTTGGCCTGAATAAAGCGTTCCCAAGGCTTTAGGAATAAAGAATAATCCTCTCTCTGAACAGTCCGGGTCTTGTTCATTGCTAACAAGCCTTTCTCCTCTGGCCATCCATCCATTGCTCCTAGCCCTTTCCCCGGCAATCATGAGCATGAGCCCTAGCCAAAAGGCGCATCGGGCAGCCTCTTCCGTTTTTTCCAGACTCATATAACCTTGATGGACCTGTTCCATAATCTGAAAACTTTCAATATCTCTGCCAGTTAGGTAAGCTGATAGAGCAAGTTCTTCCAGTTCCTTGGGCTGCAGCACATTTTTCTTATTGGCCTTTGAAAGCTGTTCATAAATCTCTGTCCATTTTTCAAGTCTTTGCATCCCAACTTAATTAACGATTAAAATTAAATATGAATATAAATCAAGTATTGGCATCATTTTGATACTTTGATTTCGCTCAATACAGGTTCTTTATATAACTTTATCTGCACACAAGCAGGCAGTAACGAATTTCGGCTAATTTTTTGATAATGTCAAATGTCTAAACATCATGACGTGCTCATCGTACACGCGCCTAAAGTGTTTTTTGAGTTTTTTTTGGGACTAAATCAAAAGTCATATCATTTAAAATAAGTCATCAAAAATACAATACTGAAATATCCCCATAGAATTGAAAATAAGATATGTATAACGGTTTCAAACTTCTTCCCTTTCCACAATTTTGATGAATAAACAAAAAACTGAATAAATAGTCGGATAGTCCAAAAAATACCAAGGCCAAGTGATATTTTTTTACCAAGAGAGGTTTCAATTAGTTCGTTAGTTGAAGTCAAGCAAAGCAATCCCATAAGAAATACTACCAAGGCGATAAAGAAGGTATGGACAGTCATTATTTGACGGTTGATTAGGCTCATGGATTGAAGTTCTTTGTCCCAGTTAAAATACTTTGGAAAGATAAAGTGCAACAATGCCAAAGCTACGAGAAGCACACCAATTACTTTTATATTAAGATACATATAGGAAAATTTAGTATTAAAAACTAAGAGGAACATTTGAAAATAGACATAAATGGCGTGAATTTAGTTTCTTCAAATGTAGAAAAACCAGCACTTACAAAAGCCCTTCTCCAGACTTTTCGAGAGAAGAAGTGAGTGAAGCCAACCGTAAAGGCCAGAAAATTTGGAATGTCCCGCAAATGCTCTACCATGATTACTTTTCCATTTGGTTTACATATTCTATGGCATTCCTTTAAAAATTGAACTTTTTCTTCATATAACCTTATTTCATGTACTGCGGATAGGAGAAAGATAATATCTACTGAATTATCTATTAAAGGAATATGACTTGTTGTTGTTTGTTGTGTGTCAGGATATACTAAACTTACCTTTCTGGCCCTAATAATGGCGGGTTCAGTGTGCTGTTTGGAGTTGTAAAAATCAAAAACTTTTAAATCAGATTTCGGAAAATGATTTTTGACAATAAAACTGGTTTCATCAAAACCCGCATTAATGTTAAGAATTTGATTTGTATTTGAATCCTTTAAGCCACAACCTTTCAACCAGTGAAAATCATAATATCCAGAAAAGTCATATACATATGCAGACACAATTAAAGGCATTATAAGGCCATAAAGAAACGCTGCTACAAATAACCAAAACCAAAGTAAAGGCCATTCAAATAGTAACTGGCTTGCGATTATTAAAGTTAAAGCAGCTAAACCAAATACATAGAAGTGTCTATTGAAACTTAAAATATTTAAAACACCTTGGAATTTTTTTCTTTCTATTTCCATCGTTCAATTTTGCCTTTTTTCCAGTAATATGGAATGTCATTAATTATGAAAGCATTCGCCAAAATAGGATTATTAAGATTAATGGAGTTCAAAAATGAAAAGTTATAATCAATAATCTTAACTGGATTTGGATTCCAGTTCTGTCTAACACCTTCAATGATTAAAACTTCTTTTGTAGTTGAATTATATGTAAAAGTGAAAGGTAGAGGTCCGGCAAATTTTCTTGCTTCTTTCCAATCTTTAAATGGTGAATATTTGGGTAATGCAATTTCTTTTTCCAACGTATCCAATGTAATCTTAAAATTGGATTTACTTGATTCAATTATTTTGGTTTTTGTATTTTCGGTTTGGTTAATATCTGTTGTCTTGTAATTGTAGTGGGTAAAAATGTTACCCATAAATGCCATTTTCTTCTTGTTTGTTTCCGATTTAAGGATGTATAGACCACGCAGATTTTTGCCTTGGTTGGTTTGGTATCTAACAAACACCCGATAACCAACAAGAAAAAAGTCATTGCCCATAAATTTTGGAAATCCTTTTGGGCGCAAGTCTTTTGTTTGAACCATGGCGATAGCTAAAAAGGCCCATTTATCCTGAAAAGTGTCGAGCCTCAAACATTCAGGGATAAGGTTTTGCAATTGTTCTTTTGGAACTGCAAATGTCAATACAAGTGAGCTTTCAAAATGAGCTTCAACTGCAAATGGATGGTTTTTTAAAAAAGTAAGCATATCATAAATGTTTGCCGGCCAACTTTTGATTCAAATAAAATTCGTTATAGTAAATAACCAAGATAAAGAGAAAGGCAAAAATTGAGTTGAGCTTTCCCCAAAGCAATAATTCTGGGGCAAGGATAAATTCTAAAGTATTCATTATTGCTATCACCACAATTTGTGCCATGGCATTTAACCTTGACTTAATACCGCTTAAAATCCAAATTGCCATTACAATTTCCAAAATCCCTATTAAGATTGTTAGTACACGAGAGTAGTCGCTTCCTAATATTTTTGAGATAATTTGTTCGTGCCTTGGTAGGAAATTTAACACTTTGCAAATTAGACCATTTACAATCCAAACGGTTGCAATGCAAAGTATCAGTATTTTATAAATTTTTTCTTTTTTCAATTTATACAAAACTTTTTCCTACAACTCCGCCAAATTATTGTTCACAAAAAATACGGCATTCACCAAAAAGAGCTTTCCATTTTCCCAAAAGCTTCTAAACAGCGTGTTGTCCGCCATATAAATAAGGCTGCCACTGCCCATACGCTCTTCGCCGAACACCAAGGTCTTGCCCAAGGTTTTAAGGGCTTCGCTACCTGCAAACCCAGAGACGTTTTTTGGTTGATCTTCCAAATAGGCAACATTGTAGCCTTTTTCCAATAGCTTATAACTCGTACTTCCCAACTTTAAAGTAAAGTACGAATCGGGATATCCAAATGCCATGGGGTGTGTATTATCGACTTTGCTCTTAAAAATGGCTCCCGTAATGAATCGTTTGGCATTGTCCCGTTCCCTGTCGGCATAAGGCACAAGATTGTCCGGTTTGTCCTTGTCTTTGTCCTCATCGGCCTTATTGCGTTTTAAGGCAAAACCTTCCTTATCGGCAAAGGTGTTCAAGGCACGGTCGATGGCAATCACCTTTCCCCCGGCCTGGATCCATTCCTGAAGTTTTTTCATGCCGTTGTCATCCAACATCGTTTTGTAATTGCCACTGGGTATGATGAGCACTTGGTATTTAGAGAGGTTGATATATTGAAAATGTTCGGTATTCAGTGAGGTTATGGGGTAGTGCAGTTGCTGTTCAAAAAATTGCCAAATCTCCCCGTAATTATTGGGCGAAGTGCCATTGCCCGACAACAAGGCCACCTTGGGCGGGTGGACCAATTTAATATCCGGAGAACCAAAATCGGGTCCAGAAGTGGAAAACCCAGAGGCTATGGCATCCAACTGTCGACCATAGGTGTTGGCCGTTTGTATGAGTTTGTCATCAAAACCATCAATGCCTTTATTGTCGCCTCTTACAATAATCAAAGTGCCTCTATTATAGGATTTGCCATCTGTTGTCAAGGGTTTTTCGGTAAACCTCACTTTGATGCCCTGTTGTAAAAGATTGGCCAAAAATTCGGCATCCTTTAAACTGTCCCAGTTCATCATATAAGCCGTAGAGGACGCTGCTTTAGCATTTGAAACAGGCGTTTTTCCTATAGCTGTGGTTGCTACCAAATTTGTACTCTCAACAGCTTCCAATCCGTACGCATAAGGAACGCTCCAAGCGGTAATGTCATAGGTCAGTGAATCCATCAATTTGGCATTGGGTTCAAACAGTACCTTAACCATTTTGCCTTTTGGTTGATTGGTGCTTACCACCAAATCCTTGGACGTGGCATCTATGCTTCCATCTGAAGCCATTGAATATTTGTACCCTGTTACTTTTCCACTGGAAGCGTAGCCATAAGTCATCTCATGTTTATCCAATAAGCTTTTTACACCGTCTATCTTATCGGCATCACCTTGAAGCACATAACTTTTGTATTTCAACCCTGAAGTGTCAAAGAATTTATGAAATTCCTCGTTCAGTCTTTCGGCGTTTTTAGAAGCCATTTCAACCGTTGAAAGCCCCGTGGTGGTGTGGTGCGCAATGCGGTCAATAAGGGTCAATTCGGTGCCTTCATCATTCATGACACCCAATCCACCGCGTCCATGGCCTGCCTGTTCAAAGGTCATCCCAATGGCACCCATATAGGTGGGATAGGTATCGCCATAACTTGGATAAAACAAATCGAAACGTTCACGGGTAAAATACAGCCAACCCTTGGCATCAAAATATTTGGCGTTATTGTTTCCTATTTGGGTTTGAAAATCACGTTGCCAATCACTGATGATTTCATGAAAAGGTTCTGCTGCTGGTGCAAAATAATAGGGATTGTTTATACCCTGTTCATGAAAATCCACATGGATTTGTGGCATCCATTTGTTGTACACTTTTAAACGTGATGCCGATTCGACCTGGGTTGCCCAAACCCAATCCCTGTTCAAATCAAAAAGATAATGGTTGGGCCTTCCTCCGGGCCAAGGTTCATTATGCTCGCTGGCTTGTTGGTCACTATCATAGGGAGTGCTGGAGGTTTCGTTGAACCAGTTCACATAGCGGTCCCTCCCGTCTGGATTGATACAAGGGTCAATAATCACCAAGGTATTTTTGAGCCAATCTTGCTTTTCGGTCAATAAGGTGTAAAGGGTTTTCATGGAAGCTTCGGTACTCGAGGCTTCATTGCCATGCACATTATAGCTCAACCAAACTACGGCCACGTTATTTGCTGTGGGATTACCTTCTAAAATGCCTGTATTTTTAAGGTTGTTTTCTCTAATGGTTTCGATGTTTTTAAGGTTTTCTTCAGAAGAAATATAGGCCACCATCAAGGGACGTCGTTCATTGGTTTGACCGTATTGTTCCAGTTGGACCTGATTGGGAACTTGGGATGCCACATACTTAAAATAATCGACAACTTGATGATGTCTTGAAAATTTGGTTCCCAATTGATAGCCTAAAAAGGCATCAGGGGTTTGTAAGGTTTGGGCGGTTGAAATGGTTATAAAAAAAAGGGCAATAAAAACAATGGAAAATAATTTCTGCATTTTAGAAGGATTAATATTGAACATAAAAGTAAAGATAGGAAGCTATAACGAATTAACTTAAATTTAGAACATAAAATATTTAAGAGCCTTATATTTACGGCAGATTTTTTTGATTACACTATGCCAACAGACTGTATTCCGTTTAGAGATACCGCATATTTTTCGTCATTAATTTGTGATTATTTGGAAGGTTCCAAACACATAGAAGCCTTTTATAACAGGTTTCCAAACCTTGAAAATTTTAAGGAACAAATAGATGAGAAACGTATGTCCGTTCGAGCGGAGTCGAGAACTGTTTTGGTTTCCAGTTTGAAAACTCAATACAAACATGTTGAAGTTTCTGAAATCACGAATCAAAATATCGAATCCCTAAAACTCGAAAACACCTTCACCGTTACAACCGGACACCAACTTAACGTGTTTACGGGACCATTATACTTTCTGTATAAAATCATCTCCACAATCAATCTCTGTAAGCAGTTGAAAGCAACTTACCCCGAAAATAATTTTGTCCCAATCTATTGGATGGCAACTGAGGACCATGATTTTGATGAAATCAATTATTTCAATTTTGGGGACAAGAAAATTCAATGGACGCGGTCAAGTTCTGGTGCCGTTGGAGCTTTGGATTTACAGGGTTTGGATGAGGTTTTTAAGGTATTTTCAAATCAATTGGACCATTCTATACATGCAGAGAACCTTAGGGAATTGTTCAGAACATCCTATTTGAAGCATTGCAATTTGGCAGAGGCCACACGCTTTATGGCGAATGAACTCTTTAAGGATTATGGATTGGTCATTCTTGATGGAAATGTCAAAGATCTAAAACGTTTGTTTATTCCATACATGGAAGATGAGTTGGTCAATCAAACGTCATATAAATTGGTTTCCGAAACCAATCAACACCTTAACGGCCTGTCTTCAAACTATAAAATTCAGGTCAATCCTAGGGAAATCAATCTGTTTTATCTCACTGAAAATTTAAGGGAACGCATTGTTGAGCGTGATGGAAGGTATAGTGTTAACGGCACCAAAATCTCTTGGAACAAAAGTGAACTCCTAAAAGAGTTACATGAATTCCCTGAACGGTTTAGCCCCAATGTGATTTTGCGCCCACTGTATGAGGAAGTGGTCTTGCCCAATCTATGTTATATAGGTGGCGGTGGTGAATTGGCGTATTGGCTACAACTGAAGTCAAATTTTGAAGCCAATAAAGTCACCTTTCCCATGTTGTTATTGCGGAATTCAGCGGTTTTGGTC
>DASWKU010000094.1:0-2211 GCA_036396455.1 Flavobacteriaceae bacterium | reverse complement strand
CAAAAAGGGCTGAAATTGACTTCAAAACTGGATGTGGCATTACCGGAATCTATTCGTACCGACCCACAACGGCTAAATCAAATACTGAAGAACTTTTTGTCCAATGCCATAAAATTCACCGAAAAAGGAAGTATAGACATCCACATTGCCCGATATACGGAAAGCACAGTGATTATTTCCGTTTCCGATACAGGCATTGGAATAAAGGAAGAAAAGCAAATGACCATATTTGAGGCTTTTCAACAAGCGGACGGGGGCACTTCCAGAAAGTATGGAGGTACAGGTTTAGGGCTTTCCATTTCACAGGAACTCGCAAAATTATTAGGCGCTGAAATTAAGTTGAACAGCAAGTTCAACGAGGGATCTACTTTTTCAATCATTCTTCCGCTGGAAATCCATCACGGACATGAACATGTTCAAACAAGCACATTGAAGGCACCGGTTTTGTTTAAAGCGCATAACAACAGCAATTCAGAATACCTGAATTATCCCGCTTTGGAAGATGACAGGGACACCATAACAAAAGGCGATAAAACAGTGCTCGTTATTGAAGACGATCTGCAATTTGCCGCGATCCTTTTAAAGCAAGCCAACAAAAAAGGCTTCAAATGTCTGTCGGCAGCAACCGGGGAAGATGGTTTGGCGCTCGCATTAAAATATATACCGAACGCGATTATTCTCGATATGGATTTACCGGGTATCGATGGACACAACGTATTGTGTGAACTAAAAGCAAACCTGGTTGTTAGACATATACCGGTGCATATTATTTCTGTTAGTGAACGCTCATTGGACACTATCAAAGAAGGGGCCATTGAATATTTAATGAAACCGGTAGATAAAAAAGATTTGGAAGATGCATTTAACAGAATCGAAAATTTTGTCAACAGAAAAATGAAAAATCTGTTGATTATTGAAGATGATGAAAATTCCAGAAAAGCCATGCGTAAACTTATTGGAAATAGCGACGTAAAATGTTTTGAAGCAGGAACGGGAGAGGAAGCCCTAACTATGTACAAGGAAAATCGTTTCGATTGTATTGTGCTGGATCTTGGTTTGCCTGATATAAGCGGATTTGACCTTATCCATAAACTGGAGAATATAAAAGACCATAACATTCCACCCATTATTGTTTACACCGGAAAGGATCTGACAAAAGAAGAAAATAATGAGCTTCAGAAATATGCGGAGAGCATTATTATAAAAGGCGTAAAATCGGAAGAGCGCTTGTTGGATGAAACCTCCCTTTTCCTTCATAGGACAATCAGTAATTTACCGGAATCAAAACAAGTGATCATCAATAATTTGTATGATAAAGAGATTATTTTTCATTCCAAAAAAATATTATTGGCAGATGATGACATGCGAAATGTATTTGCATTGTCAAAAATATTAAAAGAACGCGGCATGGAAATAATAAAAGCGGAAAACGGCAGAAACGCCTTAGAGATGTTAGATGCACACGGTGATATTGATTTAGTGTTGATGGATATTATGATGCCCGAAATGGATGGCTACGAAGCAATGAAACAAATACGATTACAAGAAAAATTTAAGAATTTGCCAATAATTGCACTCACAGCAAAAGCGATGAAAGACGACAAACAAAAATGTATTGATGCCGGTGCCAACGAGTACATCCCAAAACCTGTTGATGTAGAACGCTTACTGTCGTTAATGCGCGTGTGGTTGAGTAAATGAATGGTGAATGATGGATGGTGAATAGTGATAAATAAGACGGGAGACGGAGGACGGAGGACGGAAGATGGAGGACTGATAATAGACAATAACAACTGATAACCGATAACTGTGATCTATGGACGCAAAACCTAAAATACTAATCGTGGATGACAAACCTGAAAATTTAGTCGCCCTAAGAATAGTTCTTAAAGATTTAGACATAGAATTGGTAGAAGCTACCAGTGGCAATGAGGCACTAAAAGCAACCTTGCACCACAATTTTGCTTTGGCATTATTGGATATTCAAATGCCCGAAATGGATGGCTACGAACTGGCCGGCATATTGCGTGAAGAAGAAAAAACCATGCATCTGCCTATTATATTTATTTCGGCGGTTTATACAGATAATCTGAATGTTTTTAAAGGCTACGAAAAAGGAGCATTCAGCTTTATCACCAAACCTTTTCAGCCCGAAATATTAATTAATAAAGTTAAGTTTTTTATCGATAGGCATCAACAGGAACTTGCTTT
>DASWKU010000093.1:0-4564 GCA_036396455.1 Flavobacteriaceae bacterium | reverse complement strand
CTCCTCGTACCTCTCCCGAAGCTTCGGGACGGAATGACAAACAATTCTTAAAAAGAATTCCATTCTTTGCTAAAAACTATGGATTTCAAATCCATAGTGGTTTATTTATCACACTACACTCTTGCCCCAAACAACAAAAACAAAATACCATCCACTTTACCACCAATTTTTTCCCTTAAGATAGAAAACGCTTTTGTCAAGTGGGCTTCCACAGTTTTGATCGAAACGTTTTTGTATTCGGCTATTTCGATATTGGTAAGGCCGTCCTCTTTACTCAATAAAAAGGTTTCCTTGCATTTAGGAGGGAGATGTTGTATTTCTTTTTTAACAAGTTGTATGAGACGCTCCAATGCGTTACTGTCTTCCTCTTCAATAATTGAGGTTAGGGCATCTATATATTTTTTTTCTAAAGGAAATACCATTTTCTGTTTTCGGTATTGGTCTATAAATTCATTATAGACCGATTTATACAAAAAACTCTGTATAGAAAAATCAGCTTTCAATTTCTCACGCTTTTTCCAAATACGAATAAAAACATTCTGGATCACATCTTCGGCCAGATCACGGTCATGGGTCAGCCCATAAGCATATACACAGAGTTTATGGTGGTATGTATCCACCAAATAGGTATAAGCTTTAGGATGACCTGTTTTTAATGATTCAATTAAAAAAACATTATTAGAAAACGATTCCAACATAGCAATTTGTTAACAAAAAATAGCAATTGTTGTGCAAAGTATAAAAAAAAAGTGATGAAAAAGTTAGGGTTGTGCAAAATTGATGCGTAATAGCAATACATAATACATTTTATAATGGCCCCCAAAATTGAAACTATAATAGTAAACTATCTCACCAATCAAGCTTCGGCCTCTGAATTGGATGAACTTGCAAATTGGTTAAATAGCAAAACCAATGAGCAACTATTTAAAACCTATATAAAAACCAATCATTTAATAGATTATAACATGTTGCAATTTGACGCAGACCACACCAAAAAGCAATTGCTGGACATGATCCATAAAGAAAAGAAAGTGCTAAAAATGCGTTCATTTAATAAGAGGTCCAAATACGCCGCCGCCGCCATCCTAATCATAGCCTTGGCCTCAACTTATTTCTTAAGAGACACCATATTTAATAGCAATAGTGAAACAATCACACCTATCATCGTCAACAACCAAATAGAACCTGGTATCGACAAAGCAACTTTAACATTAGAAGACGGCACACAAGTAACATTGGAAAAAGGCACCGCCTACCAAACCCAAAATGCCACCAGCAACGGTGAAGAAATTGTTTATAAAGACGGAAGACGGAAGACGGAAGACGGAAGACGGGAGAACAGAGACGAGTTGGTTTATAACACTTTAACAATCCCTAGAGGAGGGCAATTCCAAATGACCCTTTCAGATGGTACCAAGGTATGGTTGAATTCAGAAACCCAACTAAAATACCCGGTGAGTTTTACCGACGGCGAGAGCCGTCGGGTAGAGCTTGTTTATGGGGAGGCCTATTTTGAGGTATCACCAAGTACAGAAAATAGAGGGTCAGATTTCAAAGTACATCATGACCAACAGGAAGTTCAGGTACTGGGCACAGCGTTCAATATTAAAGCCTATAAAGACGAAACCCATATTTATACCACCTTGGCAGAGGGTAACGTGGCGGTCAATTTTAATGGCAAAACGCAACTTCTAAGTCCGGGTGAGCAGTCGGTATTGGATGGCAACACAAACAACATAACAATAAATAAGGTCAATGTTAACATAGAAACCGCATGGAAAGAAGGTATTTTCAACTTTATCCAAGGCAAGTCGTTAAAGGAGATTATGGCAGTATTGTCCAGATGGTATGATTTTGATGTCGTGTTTGAAAATGAGTCATTGGAGTCCGTAAGGTTTAAGGGCATATTGGGCAAAAACCAAAATGTTGAGGAAATACTATCAGCCATCAAATCAACATCCATCAACAATTACGAAATAAACAACAAAACCATAATATTAAAGTAATGGTTTATATGATAAAAAAGAATTGTCGCCCCTAAAAAAGCTCTCCTCTTTAGATAAAATGGGGCGACCTGGGGAGAGGAAAAAGCGCGCGCAAAGTCAATAGGCCAGAAGGCGCAAGGGTAGAAAAAAAGCATTTCAAATAAATATCAACTTAAAACTAAAACTATGACAAATAAATGACAATCTCAAAGCTCCCTTTCCTTAGGAGAGGCCTGCCCGCCGAAATGAAATGTAGGAGGGGCGGGGGAGAGGAAAAAAAGGAGGATTATAGTTTTTACCTGGACAGTGCAGACTACATCCCCCTAAACGTATTAATTAATTAAAATCATTAACTAACTAATAACACACAAATTTATGGAAATTAAATTAACAAATGCTGGTTTCTCCCGAATTATAGGGATAAGAAAACAGATATTAATGTTTATGATGAGAACGCTTATTTTCTTATGTTGTTTGTCGGTGTTTAGCCTAACCCCGGGAGATGTAATTTCGCAAAATTCCAAAATCAAAATAGAAGAAGATAAAGCATTGACCGTTGACGAAGTGTTCTACCTCATCATGAACCAAACCGACTATAAATTTATTTATGAAGAAGGTATATTTAAAGACTTCCCAAAAGTTCAGATAAAAAAAGGTACGATAAGTACCAATAAGTTGCTGAACCAAAGCTTGTCAAATGGAAATCTAATTATAGTCCTTACCCAAAACAACACCATCCTCATTAAAGAGGCCAATCCCGATAGCTATCGGGACCAACAACTGGTAACCGGTAAAGTAACCGATGAAAAAGGCATGCCCGTTGCAGGTGTAACCGTCTTAATAAAAGGCACAACACGAGGTACAGCAACAGACTTTGATGGCTCATACACCATTACCGTACCCAACCCCGAAAACGTATTGGTGTTCTCGGCTTTGGGCTTCGCCACACAGGAAATCACCGTGGATAACCAAAGTACAATTAATATAACCCTCAAAGAATCTATTAGTGAGCTAGATCAAGTAATTATTAATGCGGGGTATTATAAAACATCCCAAAGGGAGGCAACAGGAAGTATTTCTAGGGTTGAATCTAAAACTATTGAAAAACAACCAGTTAATAATCCTTTAGCTGCCATTCAAGGTCATGTTTCAGGTGTAAATATCACACAAACTACAGGAGTTCCTGGTGGAGGCTATAAAATTGAAATTCGAGGTAAGAATTTTATAAATGGAGGGACAGATCCCTTATTTATAATTGATGGAGTTCCATTCGGATCCACATCATTAGAATCTCCTGATGTGTCTGCAAGTATAAATCAAGGGAATATTAGCCCTTTAAATGCAATTAATACAGAAGATATTGAAAGTATCGAAGTTTTAAAAGATGCAGATGCAACAGCTATTTATGGATCTCGTGGTGCCAACGGTGTGGTATTGATAACTACAAAAAAAGGTAAATCTGGGGAAACACAATTTAAAGCAAATGTGAGTACTACATTAGGAGATGTTAGTCATTTTAGAGACTTAATGAATACCGAACAATATTTAGAAGTCCGTAAGGAAGGTGTTTTTGGTGATGGTTTTGGTTCATTTTATGAAAACCCTTTTTTTGATTTTATTTGGCCTGATCTTAAGACTTGGGACCAAAACCGATATACAGATTGGCAAAAAGTACTGCTTGGCCGGACGGCATATAGAAATAATGCACAACTTTCTGTATCTGGAGGTAGTGAGCAGACACAATTTTTAATTAGTGGAGCACACCTAAAAGAAACTACAGTATTTCCTGGAGATGCTAACTATAAGAAATCAACAGCATTCAGTAATATCAATCATGAGTCAAAAGATCGTCGCTTTAAGATGAATTTATCAACAAATTATACAGTAGAAAAAAACAAATTACCACGCACTGATTTGACTAAGCTGGCTTATACTCTTGAGCCCAATGCTCCAGAATTATATGATAGTGACGGCAACATAAATTGGGAAAACGAAACCTTTGATAATCCATTAGCTAAGTTAGAAGAAGATTACCAAGTAAAAATTAATACGCTAATTGCTAATATGGGTATATCATATCAATTATTTCCCAGTTTAGAGTTTAGATCAAATTTAGGTTATAGTAATGTTAACCTTGATTCTTATTACATATCTCCTAGTACTGCTAGAAATCCTAGTTTTGGGTTTACTTCAAGGAATTATTCTGGAATAAGAGCAAATAGTTCTTCTCGAAATTCTTGGATTATTGAACCACAATTAAATTTGAAATACCAATGGGATGATTTAAAATTGGATGTATTGTTAGGATCAACCTTCCAAAGAGAAAGTACCGAGCAATTTGTTCAGTACGGAAGAGGCTTTGCTAGTAATAACTTGTTACTTAATATTTCGGCTGCCGAAAACATTGAAGTACTCGAGGATAGCGATAGCGAATATAGTTATCAAGCATTTTTTGGGCGTATTAATTTAAATTGGAAGCGAAAGTATATTCTTAATTTAACAGGGAGAAGAGATGGTTCTTCTCGTTTTGGACCAGGGAAACAGTTTGGTAATTTTGGAGCTATTGGAGCTGCTTGGTT
>DASWKU010000092.1:0-12082 GCA_036396455.1 Flavobacteriaceae bacterium | reverse complement strand
GTAGAGAAAACTTTATTCCAACTACCTTGAGATTGGGTGGAGGCTTTGATTTTATTTTCGACCAATATAACAAACTAGCTGTTACAGCAGAGGTTACGAAACTTTTAGTGCCAACCCCCCCTATGTTAGGTAACGAATATGAATATACTGATAACAACAATAATGGCACTTATGAAGAAGATGAAGATGATTTAATTGGTTACCCAAACAATCCTGTGAATCGTGACGTTATCATGAAAGGGAAATCACAAGATGTAAGTTTTGTTAAAGGTATTTTTCAATCCTTTGGTGATGCCCCAGGGGGTTTTAGTGAAGAACTCAAGGAGTTTACATGGGCATTGGGTGCCGAATATCAATACGAAGATTCATTTGCATTTAGATTGGGCTATTTCAATGAAAGTGATGAAAAAGGAGCTAGAAAGTTTTTTGCCTTGGGTGCAGGATTTAAATATACTACGGTAAACATTGATTTGTCCTATTTATTCTCTGCTTCTAAAATTCAAAGCCCGTTGGAAAACACCTTGCGTTTTTCTTTGACCTTTAACTTTGGAGATGGCACCTATGATGAATATTAGTTGAGTTTAAATAAAAGTAAAATAAAAACTATTGTTTTAGCTTTAAACAATAGTTTTTTTGTCTCCAATAGTTTCGTATTTTAGTTGTAATTATAAAGTTATGAAGGAAATTAAAATTGAATCCACCTTTACGGTCTTTGATAATTTGGAAGAATTGCCACAAGAGATTTCCTTTTTAATGGAAAGGGCCATCGAAGCGCGACAAAAAGCGTATGCACCCTATTCCAAATTTAGTGTTGGAGCCGCCATTTTATTGGACAATGACGAAATTGTAACTGGTAGCAATCAAGAAAATGCATCCTATCCTTCAGGGTTGTGTGCAGAACGAACCGCAATATATTATGCTGGTGCCCAATTTCCTGATGCAAAAATCATTAGGATGGCTATCACTGCGGGTTCAAAATCTAAACAAACCATGGTGCCAATTCCACCATGTGGTGCTTGTAGACAGGCTATTTCGGAATATGAGGTCAAACAAGATGTGCCTATCGAAATTTATTTTATGGGTGAAACGGGAAAAGTTGTAAAATCAAATTCATTGGCCAATCTTTTGCCATTGGTTTTTGATAAATCAGTCCTATAACGTTATAGTTACTAAAAACAGAAAACCTCTATAATTTTGCAATTTTCAGCCTTTTTTATTAATGACTAAAGTGTTACTTTTGTAACTCGTTTTTAAAAGTAACGCAACCAATGCAAAAAATAACAAAGGAGGTTTACCTTAAGTGGTATGAAGATATGTCGTTCTGGAGAAAGTTTGAAGACAAACTGGCTGCAGTTTACATCCAGCAAAAAGTAAGAGGATTTCTTCATTTATACAATGGTCAAGAGGCTGTGTTGGCAGGAGCCCTACATGCCATGGACTTGACCAAGGACAAAATGATTACTGCCTATCGCAATCATGTTCAACCTATAGGAATGGGTGTGGATCCTAGACGGGTTATGGCAGAATTATATGGAAAAGCCACTGGAACGTCTCAAGGATTGGGAGGCTCGATGCATATATTTTCTAAGGAATATCGTTTTTATGGTGGTCATGGTATTGTGGGTGGCCAAATTCCTTTGGGAGCAGGTATCGCTTTTGGCGATAAATATCATGACAGTGATGCGGTTACTTTATGTTGTTTTGGTGATGGTGCAGCAAGACAAGGTTCTTTACATGAAACCTTCAATTTGGCCATGCTTTGGAAGTTACCGGTGGTTTTTGTATGTGAAAACAATGGTTACGCCATGGGAACATCGGTGCAACGTACTGCAAGTCATACGGATATATGGAAACTTGGTTTAGGTTACGAAATGCCTTCAGGACCAGTTGATGGGATGAATCCTATAAAAGTGGCCGAAGCTTTTGATGAAGCTATACAGAGAGGCAGACGTGGTGAAGGCCCTACATTTTTAGAATTGAAAACCTATCGCTATAGGGGACATTCCATGAGTGATGCCCAACATTACAGAACAAAAGAAGAAGTAGAGGAATACAAAAAAATAGACCCGATTACACAGGTTAAAGATATTATTCTTGAAAAGAAATACGCTTCAGAAGAAGATTTAAAAGTCATCGATAAGCATGTTAAGGATTTGGTTGATGAATGCGAAAAATTTGCTGAAGAATCTCCTTATCCAGAAAAGAATGTGATGTACGATGCGGTTTACGAACAAAAAGATTATCCATTTATCCAACATAAACTATAAGATATGGCAGAGGTAATAAATATGCCACGTTTGAGCGACACCATGGAAGAAGGTACCGTGGCTTCTTGGTTAAAGAAAGTAGGTGATAAAGTAAGCGAAGGGGACATCCTTGCCGAAATTGAAACCGACAAAGCCACAATGGAATTTGAGTCGTTTCATGAAGGAACACTGCTTTATATTGGTGTAAAAGAAGGAGAAACCACTAAAGTTGATGAACTATTGGCCATTATTGGTGATGAAGGAGAGGATATTACTGGATTAATTTCAAATACCAATTCCGAAGCTTCGGAAGAAAAATCAAATTCCAAAACGGATAATGCCACTGTCATTCAGAGCGATAGCGAAGAATCTCAAGAATCTTCAGAAGAAAATAAAACAGGATTACCCGAAGGTGTTACTGTAGTAACCATGCCTAGATTGAGCGATACCATGGAAGAAGGCACTGTTGCTACCTGGTTGAAAAAAGTGGGTGATGAGGTTAAAGAAGGCGATATACTTGCAGAAATAGAAACTGATAAAGCGACCATGGAATTTGAATCGTTTCAATCCGGAAATTTGCTTTATATAGGTTTACAGGAAGGAGAGTCGGCTAAGGTCGATTCGCTTTTGGCCATCATAGGTCCAAAAGGTACGGATGTTTCAAATGTTGCCAAAAATTTTAAAGTTGGTTCAGGCTCATCTCTAGTTGAGGAAGCTCCAAAACAAGAATCAGTATCAAAACCAGAACCTGTCACGTCGGGCGCCCGCCTGTCGGATGGGCAGGTAGTCGAGACGTCCCATAGCGTATCTTCAGAAGTTGCATCTCCAAACGGAAGGGTCTTTGTATCGCCTTTAGCGAAAAAAATGGCCGACGAAAAAGGAATCAATCTTTCACAAGTAAAAGGAACTGGTGAGCATGGTCGTATTGTAAAGCGCGACATTGAAAACTTTACCCCTGCTGCGGCATCTGGAGTTTCAGTTGGTAAGTTCGTTCCAACCGGACAAGAGGATTTTGATGAAAAACCAAATTCCCAAATGCGTAAAGTGATCGCCAAACGCTTGGCTGAATCCAAATTTACGGCACCACATTATTATTTAAATGTGGAGTTTGACATGACCAATGCCATGGCGTTCCGCGAACAATATAATTCCATACCGGATACCAAGATTTCATTTAATGATATGGTTGTTAAAGCCTGTGCTTTGGCATTGAAACAACATCCACAAGTGAATTCGCAATGGTTTGCAGATAAGATGCGCTTAAATAACCATGTGCATATTGGTGTAGCCGTTGCTGTGGAGGATGGCTTGGTAGTTCCTGTTGTTCGATTTGCAAATGAGCAAAGTTTGCCACAAATTGGAGCTGCCGTAAAAGATTTTGCTGGAAGAGCTAGATCTAAAAAACTCACACCTCAAGAAATGGAAGGCAGTACCTTTACCGTTTCCAACCTGGGAATGTTCGGTATTGAAAGTTTCACATCAATCATCAATCAACCCAATTCGGCAATTTTATCTGTGGGTACCATTGTTGAAAAACCTGTGGTCAAGAATGGACAACTTGTTGTTGGACATACCATGAAACTTAGTTTGGCTTGCGACCATAGAACGGTTGATGGGGCAACTGGAGCATTATTCCTTCAAACCTTAAAGGGCTACATTGAAAATCCGGTGACGATGTTGGTTTAGTCTTTAAAACTATTATAAAATAAAGGGCTCATTGCATTTGGGATGAGCCCTTTATTCAATATGTAATAAATTTATTTTTTATCTATTGGTATTGCATCAAATGGATCAACCAATGCTATAAATAATACACATTGGCCGCTATTCAAGCACTTTGCTCTATGTGGTTTGTTTGCTGGACCATAAGCGTAGGCACCTGCTTTTAATATCTGAGGTTTTTCGCCTTCATATTGTACTTCCATCTCACCAGAAATAAGAACCATTCGTTCGGCAGAGCTATGTGTGTGATTGATAATTTCTGTATTAGGTTCAACCCTGAAGAAGAGATCCAAATTTGGTTGTGTTATATCACCGTGTAAAATAGTAAATGAGCATCCGGGGAAAAAATCTGGTGCTGGATTCCAAATGATATCATCGTCATTTATCGTCTTTGTAATTGACATTTCATCCGTTTTCATATTTTTTTCTTGTGCAAGTAAACTAATACTTAATAAAAATAAGGGGATGAAAAACACGTTTTTTTTGATAATTTTTAATTTAGAAATTTTCATAATATATAAAACTTTGGTTAACAATGTTTTAAAGATAAAAAATCCTGCTCCAAATGAAGCAGAATTTTCTATTTTTTTATAAAATTAGGTTTTGAACCCTTAATTTTTATTTGCTGTTGAAGGATCAATGATGGTTTTTACTTCTGCAACAGAATTAGCTGGAAAACCACCTTTTTGGGCATGCTCTCTCACCATATCTTCGTTTTTGGCCATATAAACACAATAAATTTTATCTCCGGTTACATAACTATGCAGCCATTTGATATTATCCGATCCCATTTCATCCAATACCCCACATGAAGTTTGGGAAATGGCCTGTAATTCTTCAGCCGTTAAGTTTCCTGCTCCCGGAATTTCACGTTCAATAACATACATGTTCTCATTTGGTGTTTTTAGTTCTTTTTTTAAGCCTTTGGCTACCGATTTTTCTTGTCCCATGGTGTTAAAAGTTGTTATGGCAATTGCCAAGATCAATACTGATTT
Source organism: Flavobacteriaceae bacterium (assembly GCA_036396455.1). GTDB lineage: Bacteria > Bacteroidota > Bacteroidia > Flavobacteriales > Flavobacteriaceae > Geojedonia. Next base: position 7,119 of record DASWKU010000092.1, on the reverse strand, counting down.
TAGAATTTTCATGATAAGTTGAATTTTGGTTAAACAATAAATTACTTTTTATTATGAACTAAAATTACTCTCATAAGATCAATAACATATCCACAAACAATTCAAATAATTACAATTTTGAACCATTTAAAATAATTTAAACAATAAGATGTTAAAATATGTGTTGTTGAATGTATTTGGAGGGGAGAATTTTAAACTTGTTTTTAAAACATTCAGAAAAATAGGCCAGACTGTTGAACCCTGTTTGAAAGGCGATTTCAGAAATATTGCCGCGCTGCTCATGTAATAATTTTAGGCTTCTATTTAATCTGTAATCCCTTAAAAACGTATTTGGAGATTTACCTGTGAGTGAAGTCAGTTTTCTGTATAATTGGGACTTACTGTAACCCAAAGCTTTACTAAAACTTTTTACGTCGAGTTCAGTATTGTTCCACACGTCTTCAACATAATCCATCAAATTTGTCAAAAATTGCTGTTCATCAAACGACAAGGTGTAAATCTGCTCTCTGTCAATGAACGCATTCCGGTTTTCATTTTCATATAAGGACTGAATTTCCGGTGAAATGACAATTTGATGTTTTACAATGTCACACATTCTGGTTGCCAAAGTAATGGTTTCCTCAAAAATCTGGTCTTTGGCCGTGACTGGAGCACCGGCATCAACTCCAATTTTTAAGATGCGATTATGGATGTCAAATTTAGGTGTGATATACTTAAAATTGGATTGGATTTTTAGGGCGCAAAATATGGCATTGGTGACTGATTTAAAGGAAATCAAATACGAATTGTTATTTTGCTTTACAATACTCCCTTCAAATTGAGCAATGGTTTTGGTGACACTGTTGTGAAATTTTTGGGTAAAGATGCTGAATTGATTGGCCTCGATCCTATTTAAATAATTACTGGTTTCAATAACCATTAAGACCCTAAATGCCGAGTCATTAATTATATTTAATTCTGAATCTCCTGATTTTTCCGGATCTTCAATTCTTCCTAAAAAGGAGGCTACAATGTTGGGATTGACTTCTATGATCCTATTGGGGAGATTGCCATGGGCTTTTCTGTGCATGTCTTCAATGGCCTGTTTGTTTGGTGCTTCAATGAGGCAACACACATGTTTTCTTTCATCATCAAACCAATAGGTGAATTCACGACAATTGAATTCATGTTGAATTTTTAAATCTTCCAGATGTAATTCTGCCAAAATTTCTGCAGTAAGGATTTCAGAAACATCATGGCGATCCATAAAAATTGGCATAGGAAAAAAAATTTGATACAAGTTAATGATTTTTAAGAAATTATGTCAGTTAGAGTGTCAAAATTTATAAACAGCGAGATAAGATGTTCAAATAAAAAATTGTTGGATAAATTGAAACTGTAAGTTTTTATATCTTTAGCCTTTAAAACAGTAAATTCTTATGAAAAAAATAGTTGGTCTTATATTGGCATTACTAGTATTGAGTAGCAATACAAGTAACGATCCCACAACCGTTACAAGTACTGAAATTAATGACATTGTCACCTTTTTGGCATCAGATGGGCTCAAAGGGCGCGATACCGGAAGTGAAGGGATTGAAGCCGCTGCAACTTATATTGAAGATTACTTCAAAAATCATGGCATCAAACCGTATTATGAAACCTATCGTGACCCATATAAAATAAAAGAAATGGATGCTTTTAATGTGGTAGGAGTTTTAGAGGGTCATGATCCTGTGCTAAAAAATGAAGTTGTCATTCTTGGGGCGCATTATGACCATATTGGGTATCGTGTAAAACCGGTTGATGGTGATTCCATTGCCAATGGTGCCAACGACGACGCTTCAGGAACAGCTTTTGTATTGACTTTGGCAAAACAATTGGCAAAGCTTAATAACAATAAACGCACCTTAATGTTTGCTTTATATTCCGGGGAAGAAATGGGCTTGCTGGGTTCCAAACACTTGGCAAATCGCCTTAAATCAGAAAACGTTAACCTTTACACCATGATCAATTTTGAAATGTTGGGAGTTCCATTTATAGGAAGAGACTATGAAGTTTTTTTAACTGGACATGATTTGTCCAATATGGCTACAGAACTCAATGAATATATAGGGTCTAAATTTGTGGGTAAATCAGATGTTGCGGTTCAATATAATTTATTCAAACGTTCTGATAACTATTCGTTTTATAAAACTTTTAAAGTGCCATGTCAAACCATTTCGAGCTGTGATTTGACCAATTATGATTTTTATCACCATGTGGATGACGAAGCCGATAAAATGGATTATGAGCATATGGCCAATGTGGTGAATGCATTGATTCCGGCAATTGAAGCCATAAGCAATTCTGAAACACAGGACATTAAAATGAATGAAGAGTAGACATGTCATCATAACTGGAACCAGCCGAGGAATTGGCTATGAATTGGTAAAGTTGTTTGCAAATGAAGGTCATAAAGTGTTGGCTTTATCGAGAAATCCCCAACCCATAAATGATTTGCATTTGGATAGTGTGACCTCGGTAGCTTTTGATTTAACCAAACCAGAGGATTTTATTTGGGTTGAGGATTTTATAGGAACCAATTGGGAACACGTTGATGTACTCATTAACAATGCTGGAGCATTAATAAACAAACCCTTTTCAGAAACTACGTCTTCAGACTTTGAAAAAGTTTACAAAACCAATGTATTTGGGGTGGCTGAGATGATTCGGGTTTGTGCACCCTTTATGAAAAAGAAAGGCCATGTGGTAAACATCAGTTCTATGGGAGGTGTTCAGGGCAGTATAAAATTTTCAGGACTTTCCGCTTATAGTTCCAGTAAAGGAGCTATTATCACACTTACTGAATTATTGGCTGAAGAATACAAAGAAACTGGGCCATCGTTTAACGTTTTGGCATTAGGTGCAGTACAGACCGAAATGTTGGAGGAAGCTTTCCCGGGTTATAAAGCTCCACTCACTGCTAAAGAAATGGCAAATTATATTTTCGACTTTGCACTAAATGGAAATAAATTCTACAATGGTAAACTGCTTCAGGTTTCCAGTTCTACGCCTTAAGAATTTCCTTTTCAAGTAATTCTCTCTTCTCCAAATAGTAATTTATGGCCTTTTCCCACCAAAACATGGAATCAAAAAAGGATTTTTCAATGGCTTTAAATTCGCGGTCTGTGTTGCTTGAATTTAGTAACGTATACATATAAGAAGTATGTGTTTTGGTCTTTAAGTTATTAAGTTTTTCCAAACTGATTTTAATTCTTACCGTATTTTCATGAGGTGTTATTCTTAAAAATTCAATAGTATAATTTTCCTTATTATAGTGTGTTACGTGCCAAACAGTTTCTTGATTACCATGATGGGTGGTTGTAAAAACACAATCTTCTTCTATATATCCTGATTTTGTATAGATCATATTACAATCCCAGCCATCTATCCATTCACGCTCCATAACTGGACATAAAAGAGGGAAAACCTCTTTTATGTTTCCAGTATTGATTTGTGTATAATTGAAAGTTTTTCTATTGTTTAATTCCAGCATTTTATAGAGTGACTCTAGTTTTTAAACCTTTGCAAACTTCAACTATATGTGAAATGTCTGTACCACAACAACCCCCAAAAACTTTAAGATTAGGCAATTTTTCAATAAGTTTTTTGTGCCATTTTCCAAAGTCAGTTGGGTCGCCAGAATCCAATTCTGTGGCTTCATCCAATTCGGCATGACTTTTACAAGATGCATTGGCCCTTACACCTTTAATGCGTAATTTCCAATCATCGAGTGTCTCAATTTCATTTATAAAATGTAAAGGATGTGCACAATTTATCATGTAATAAAGTGGATATTCATTTGTTAGTTTATCGATGGTTTCAATTGCTTGTTTTAGACTTTCACCACTTGGTAATTTTCCATTGGTTTCCACAGTAAAAGAAATCACAACTGGTAGTTGATGTTCTTTTGCAGCTTGCACAATTCCTAAAGCTTCATTGATATAACCTATGGTTAAAGCCGAAGCCAAATCAGCTCCCGCTTCTTTAAATGCTAATATTTGCAAACTATGGCATTGCTTTGCTTCAACAGGGGTCATTGTATTTGCTATTGCGTAGCCATCACCTGCAGGACCTATTTGACCACTTATTAATATAGGATTTACCTTGCTAACATATTCTTTTTTAATCGCTTTCAATTGTTCTATTGCAAGTGTATTGATTTTAATTAATTCCTTTTGGTTATATCCAAGTTTGAAGCCCCAATCTTTGTTGGCTCGCCAAGTGGCACTCTCTAAAATAAAACCAGTGTTATGCTCGATTGCCAAATCTAGATGTTCTCTATAATAGTTATAAATGACATCTCGATACCTCGCCTTATCTATAATGCTGAATAAAGCAAAATGAGGAAGATCTATGTTATGATGAAAAATAATGGTTGTTTCAAATCCGCTATCGGTTAAAAACAATTTTTCAGTGTTAAATAAGTTTTCAATTTTCATGATGTCTTATTTATATCCTTAAAGGTTAACATTTCCAAAATTTTGTTAGAGGCTCCTTCATAGAAACCTGTTTCATGTTCGTAGGTTTTTGGATTTTTGAAGGTTCCGAAAATTATGTCAAAGATTGGCAAATCGGAATAGTTATACTTGTGAATACCCTTTGCGTGATGAACAGTATGACTTTCTGGGCGTTGTATAATGTAACCAAGCCATTGTGGAGTTTTGATGTTGGTATGTTGAAAAATTCCCAAAAACATGGTTCCCAATAACATGATGGTCACGGCTTGTGGTGTAACACCAATTAAAAGTGCTAGGCAGATACTTCCCAAAAAGGTAAAACCTATCATATCGAAAAGACTGAAATAAAAAGCGCCATAGGTGTCCACGCGTTCAGCACTATGATGCATTTGATGGAAAACTCTCCATAGAACATCCGATTTGTGCATGGCTCTATGCCATATAAAAACACCAAATTCGTATAAAAAAATGGCGAGGATTCCGCCTCCCACATTTCCGAGACCTGTTAAATCAAAAAATTGAAATTTTGATAAAAATGGATCGGTCAATAAGGGTAAATAAGATGCTAAAAAAAAATAAATTGTAAAGGAAGTAAGGCCTTTTAGCTTCCAATTTTTAACATTTGGCAATTGTTTGGCGGGAAATACTGCTTCCCAAACCATAAGTCCAAAATACATGGCTAATGCGATTAAAGAGATGGGGTCCAATAAGATTTCTAATGGTGTTGGCATCATATAAGATTTTAAGTTTAACTTTTTCTTATATAGGCGTAAGTTTAAACCTTACGATGTAAGTTTTTTAAAAAAGAAATGTAAGTTAGATTATATTATTAAAGTTCCCAGTCTATATGTACTTCTGGATGATAAGAACAGAATGTACCAGTATTTATAGACTTTGAAAGATGCATGGCTAGCTTTGGATGACTAGTCTTTATTTTTTTTATAACATTCCTTATGCGCCAAGTAATTGCCGATCTCGCTTTTTCAACTGATGATCCTTTTGCTCTTGGTTTTCGACCCATACCAAGTGATGCCGACAAATGATCTAAAAGCGTATTGTATTCCATTTGCAGCTTTTCAATTTGTTCAGTATTGTTGAATTCTTGAGCATCTTCAATCTGAATTAACAACCTTTTAATTTTTTTTTCATAGTCGGCTTTGGCCTTTTGGTCAATTACAATTTCAGTAACATTTTCACTCATGTTTGAGCCCATCATTTCCATACAATGAAATTCTTTATTTGGGTTTGAGAGTAGTTTTGATAAATCATGAAACCCTTTAGCATCTTTTAGAATAGTTGATTGTCCTAAAAAACTCAAATGCCACATCTCTCCTTTTTGCATAAAAATTGACGCTTCCTGATTTAGTTTCCATTCCTTTTTATCATCAAGTTTTTTAGGCTTGCCCTTCAAAATATAGTTCCAAAATTCTTTAAGATTGGTTTTACCTTTATAAGGATTGATATTGATATGCCATTCTACGGCCTCAATTTCGGTTGGTTGTTTATCCCTTATAATATGTGTCTTGAATTTTTCCAAAAAAATATTCCAATATTTTTGTGCATTTTCAAAATCATTTAAATGATAATAAGCTGCCGCCATGAATATTGGGAAATCTATCCAGCTTTCGTCAACTTTTATTTTTTTCCCTATTGAAATCGCCTTTTCAAAATCACCTAATTCAAAATGGATAAATACACCGTAGACAAGGAATTTATCCTGGCCAATCGGATTTAACTTGTTGGCCTTATTATAAAGTTTTAGAGCTTCCTCAGCATAACCGAGATAAATAATTAAAAATGCAATGTACATTAAGTTTTTGGCGTCATTGGGGTTCATTCGTAATGACTTTCTCAAGTAGTGTTCTGCCTTTTCAAATTCTTCAGTAAAAATGTAAGTTCTTCCTAAAACCATAAGGGCCTGATAGTCATTTTCATCAAGTTCCAGAGCCTTCAGGGCAAATTCTTGAGCCCCTTTACTGCTTACTTCCCAACGATCCCAAAGTTGGCAACTCCATTCATTAAAGTATGATAAAGAAATGCCAGAATAAGCCCTGGCATAAGTTGGGTCGATCTGTAGAGCTTTATTAAAATAATTTCGTGCTTCCAGATCGCTTTCAGGAGTTCCTTTGTACATCACCTGCATACCCTTTAACCAATTCACATATGCATCTAAATTGGTATTTTTCTTTCGATAGGAGTACGAAAGTAGGTCCTGATCAATTTGCTGTTGCAGCACATTCACTATTTGATGTGTAACAGCATCTTCAGCATTAAAAATGGCTTCTGAAGTTTCCAAATGATAACCTGCAAAAACGATACTATCGTCTTCAGTTTTGGTCAGCTGAATGTTCACACGAACTTTTTCCCCTTGTGATCTCAGGCTTCCTGAAACCAAATAATCAATGCCAAGTTTTTCTATTAAATCCTTGGTGTTGGAACCCTGAATGTGTTGGGTTGTTAAATGTGAAATTACGGATAGACCCACAAATTTTGAAATGTTGGTAATAAGGTCCTCAGTAAAGCCCAACATAATTGGGTTTAACCTTTCAAAATCTGTTAAAACCTGAAATGGTAAAACAGCAATGGTTATTTCTTTACTGAACTGGTCGGCCACTTATTGGTATTTAAAACTAAGTATATT
>DASWKU010000091.1:0-8654 GCA_036396455.1 Flavobacteriaceae bacterium | reverse complement strand
AACGAAAAGGATGAAACTGTTTTCAATAATATTTCTAACAAGTAGTTTCTTTCGTTAATTAATAATATAGAATTTTTTGCAAGTTCTATCATTTTAATTATTGTGTGGGTTTTAAATTTTAGGTATAATTACCCAGATCATGAAAAATTATAAACTCTTTAAGATATTGTAGATGCTAAAAATGAAAAATGCTTAATATTTTAAGGCAAAAAATTATTAAATTTTTAAACAGTAATAGGCAATTTCCTGTGATTGCCGCTATTGCAGCTGGACTATATCCCTTATTATATTATTATGATTCTAATTTCACCTTGGTAAACTCTTGGAGTCAATTTTCAAATTTTGTATTGTACTATTTAGTTGTCCCAGCCATATTATTTTACACTGTCACAAAAATTATTTATCAAATTGATAGTTTAAAAAAATATATTGGCCACATCATTACAATTTTAAATATTGCTTGTTTTGGGTTTTTAATTGTTATTAGTACTTATGGGTTTGGTTTAAAAGCACTTGTGCTTGTAGTGGTACTTGCTTTTATATTGGGAATATTATTTAATAAACAACATAAAAAAATAGTTGTATTTCAGTTTTTATTGGCAGCTATAGTGTTTACAATGCTACTTCCCGATTTTTATAATCATTTCACCTATTCAAATAATTGGATGAAGCAGCCTGATGATATTGAAGATGTAGTGTTTAAAAGGAAACCAAATATATACTTCATCCAACCTGACGGTTATGCAAATTTTTCAGAATTGAAAAAAGGCAATTATAATTTTGATAATAGCGAATTTGAAAATTTTTTAGATGATAACGGATTTAAACTTTATTATGATTACAGGAGCAATTATGTTTCTACCTTAACATCCAATAGTTCGATGTTTGCAATGGCGCATCATTACTATACTAATACTTCAAAAAAGGTAAAAGAGTTTTATAATGCAAGACAAACAATTGTAGGGGATAATCCAGTCACTTCAATTTTTAAGAAAAACAACTATAAAACATTTTTATTTCTTGAAAAATCGTATTTGTTATTGAACAGGCCAAAGTTGTCCTATGATTATTGTAATATAAAGTACAGTGAAATTTCTTTTCTTGCACGCGGTTTTGAGATTCAAAAGGATATTTTAAAAGATTTGGTTCAGACAATTGAAGAAAATAAATCAACCAATAATTTTTACTTTATTTGCTCAAAAACCCCAAGTCATGTATCAGTTCATAAAAATGAATCAAAAGGGATTAAAAGGGAAAGAGAGACTTATTTAAAAGATTTGCAAAAGACAAATAAATGGTTAACTGAAGCTATAAATTTGATACAAAAAAAAGATAAAAATGCACTTGTGATTATTGCGGCAGACCATGGTGGTTATGTGGGACTAAATTATAGCATGGAAAATAAAATTAAACAAACCGACAGGAATATAATTTATTCGATATTTACATCAGCCTTGGCGATTAAGTGGCCTGATAATGTGCCTAATTTTGATACTAAAATCAAAACACCTGTAAATTTGTTTAGAGTTTTGTTTACTTATTTAGGTGAAGACGAACATTATTTAACCGCTTTACAGGATGATAAAAGTTATGGCTTAATAAGTGAAGGTGCTTCTTATGGGATTTATGAATATATAGATGAAAAGGGTGAATCGGTTTTTATTAAAAAATTGATTAGATAGCTTTATGCCCTTAATTATTGGATAATTAGTAGTAACCAAAATAGAGTTATTGAAAAAATTATTAGAATATATAAACACCAATGTATTGTTTAAAGCTGTTCACCTTAATACGGCTACAATTATCACAAAAATTTTAGCAGGCATCTTAACCTCAAAAGCAATAGCTGTTTTCATTGGAGTTGAAGGATTGGCATTGATAGGTAACTTGAGGAATTTTTTGAGCGCTATTCAATCCATAGCCATTTTAGGATTTTACAACGGATTGGTCAAATACATTGCTGAATTTAAAAATGATGCCCTTAAATTAAGCAAAACCTTATCTACTGCATATTATTTGGGGTTTTTCTCAACAATTTTAATATCGTTCATTTGTTACTATAATGCCGAAGGGCTGAACAATCTTCTGTTTTCTTCAAATTATAATTATGCCCATGTGATTAAGATTTTAGCTTTTGCGCTTCCATTTTATGCGTTGAACATGTTTTGTTTTTCTATCATGAATGGATTTTCAAAGTATAAAACATTGTATATAATCAATATAATAGGTCAAATTTTTGGGTTACTGATTACGTTGCTTTTAATCTATCAAAACAAAATTGAGGGCGCTTTAATGGCTGTGGTCATTGCTCCTTCATTGGCTTTTCTAATCACTTTGGTTGGGATCATCAATAGAAGAAGTTTGGTACATTCTATTAAAATATCCAATGTCGATGTAGACATTTTGAAAAAATTCATTCCTTTTACTGCAATGGCATTGGTGACCGCAATGGCAATGCCATTAATTTATATCGTTATCAGAAATTATATTATTGATGTCGTTGGGATTAAAGAAGCTGGTTATTGGGAGGCAATGAATAGAATTTCAGATTATTATTTAATGTTCGTAAGTTCTTTGATGGCCTTGTATATTTTACCAAAATTCAGTGAAATTGAAACCAAAAGGGAGTTTAAAAATGAAATCATAAACGTTTACAAATCTGTAATTCCTGTTTTTGCATTGGGTTTATTGTTAATTTATTTATTTCGAGCATTTATTGTTGAACTTATTTTTTCTAAAGCGTTTCAACCGGTTGAAAATCTGTTTGGTTGGCAACTTTTGGGCGATTTTGTTAAAATATTATCCATAGTTATTGCCTACCAATTCATTGCCAAAAAAATGTTCGCTCACTTTATTGTTATTGAACTATTTTTAGTAATCGTAATCTGTTTTTCAAGTGTATATTTAGTTGATGTCTTTGGAGTCAAAGGTGCTGTAATTGCACATTTTATAAGTTATGTCATGTATTTTGGAATTGTACTTTTAATATTCAATAGCTCCCTTTTTGGATTGATCCCTAATGATGAGAATACCTAGATATTTATCCTGTTTTAAATAAATGTGCCATATGAGAATTAAGGAATTTATAAAAACCAATTTGCTGTTTAAGGTTACCTCAATTAATTCTTTGGTGGTTTTAATCAGAATGCTCTTTTCTTTAGCCTCTCAAAAAGTATTGGCAATAGTTATAGGTGCAGAAGGGCTTGCTTTGGTTGGAAATTTTAGGAACATTTTTAATTTTTTAGAGCAGTTTTCAATTTTTGGAGCATTCAATGGTCTTGTAAAGTACATTTCGGAACACAAAAACAATAAGGCAGAACTTTCAAAAATAGGTTCAACAGCCATTGTATTTACTTTTATAGCGTCTCTTATTTCATTTATTGTTCTATTTTTTGGTGCCAACCAACTTAATGACTTCATTTTTGGTGCCGAAAACCATTTTGATTTTATATTTAAAATTTCAGCCTTTATGGTCCCTTTTTTTGGGTTTAGTGGTATATTAAATAGTTTTTTAAATGGACATTCCGATTATAAAAATTTCGCAAAGGCAACTATTTTTACTGTTATAATAAGTACTGCCTTAATGATATGGCTTACAATCACCAACAATTTAAAAGGGAGTTTATTGGCGATAAGTTTTGTTCCTTTATTACAATTTTTGGGATTGTTTTTGTTCGCCTACAAGAAATATCATGCCTACTTTAAGAACATAAACTTTGAGCTGATTTATAAAAATAAACTATTGTCGTATACTTTAATGACATTGGTTGTTGTATTGCTGGTCAATTGGATTGATGTAGTGGTTAGAAACCTAATTAAAGATACTATTGGCGGCAATGATGCAGGTTATTGGACGGCAATGACTTCCATTTCAAAAACCTATATGCAATTTTCAGCAACTATTTTTCCGCTCTATATTTTGCCTAAATATTCTAAAATGACTAGCTCATTTGAATTCAGAAAAGAAGTGGTACAGATGTACAAATTTTTGATTCCGGTCTTTGCTTTTGGAATGCTGCTGATTTTTTTATTTAAAAATTTGGTAATTCAAGTTTTATATACCAATGAATTTTTGTCAATGTCGAACTTATTTAAATGGCAGTTGCTTGGTGACCTAACAAAACTGGCGGCCTTAATAATCTCTTATATATTTTTGGCCAAAAGACAAATTGGTTATTTTATTTTTACAGAAGTGTTGTCAGTGATCTTGTTTTATGGTTTTTCAAAGTACTTTATACTGAGTTTTGGCACCGAAGGGATTGTAATAGCCAATTTTGTAAGATATGTTGTTTATTTTTTGGTTGTACTCTTTATCTTAAGACATAACTTTATTGGTAAAGAAAGGGTTTTATAAACTGAATCTATGATGGAAGAACAGGCATTGGAAATAGACTTAAAACTGGAAATTCTTATTTCTACGATGAACAAAACCTCGTTGTCGTTTCTTGAGGCCATTTTTGCATACCATAAATTGGATGACTTAAATATTTTGATTATAAACCAGACCGAGATTGGCAAGGAATTACATTCTGATTTTAAAAATATTAGAGTTATAAATTCTTATGAGAAGGGACTTTCTAAAAGTAGAAATATAGCCATTAAAAATGCATTGGGAGATATTTGCTTGATTGCTGATGATGACATTGAATATCTTCCAAACTTTGAAAGGACTGTCAAAAAAAGTTTTAAAAAATTTGATAAAGCTTCGGTTATTCTGTTTAAGATTGACACTTTTACTGGGGAAACGTATAAAACTTATCCAAAAAAATCAATAAGATTATCAGGGAATAGAGATATTAAAAGTGCATCTTCAATTGAAATTACTTTTAATAGAACAACTATTGATTCCAACAACATATTGTTTGATCCTCTTTTTGGATTGGGCAGTTATTTTCAATCCGGAGAAGAATATTTGTTTTTAAAAGATGTTTTGAAAAAAAGGCTGCCAATATATTTTGAAAACAAGTTCATAGTAAAGCATCAATTCATAAGATCCACCAGTAACATGGCCAGTGATGATTTTATTAAAGCCAAAGCGGCACAATACTGTGATGACTATAAAATATTTAGCTATTTCGCATTACTTAAGTTTATTATCTTTCTGGTCAGAAAACGTAAGGTTCCTTTATCTGATTTTATCTTAAAATATAAAATTGGTTTGGGGGGAATTAAATCTTTAATAAGGCTTAGGTATGCAAAATATTAAAGCAATATTAAAATTAGGGTATCTGTTTTTAGTGCCAATAGTTTTGGCTTTTGTCTTTGAAAGCATTTTTAAGACTATTTCGTGGAATATTTTCTTTGATGTTATAGAGAACAGCCTATTTGCAATACTCCTTATAAGTCCATTGTATGTTTTTTATAATTCAAAATGGAACGCAGTTTATATAATACTGGCTTTTCTATTTTTCTGCATTTGTACCTATTTTGAAACAGCGTATTATTATTTGTTCAATACTTATTTTAGTCCATCGGCCGTTTTTGTTGTATTGGACTCTAGCCTAAATGAAGCCAGTGAGTTTATAGGTTTTTACATGGATGTGCCATTAATGGTATTTACCTTAGTGTTTTGGATGGTCTCCCTTGTATTGTTGTTTAAGGTTAAAAGCTTATTACCATTAAGTTTACAGAGATCAAGGAAGAACACCATCAAAATTGGGGTTACTGTTCTTGCCATAGTTGTTTTTTTGAAAATCTCGACTTTGATTGTTTTCAATCTACCTTATTTACTAGTGAAATCAAATGTGGAATATTATCAGGAATCCAAAAAAATAGGTGATTATGAAAGCAACAAAGCCGGAAATTTCCATAATGTTATGCGACCAAAAAGTGAAGAAGAGGAACTTTATGTGATTATAATAGGAGAATCCACCAATCGTTCACATTTTGGTTTATATGGTTATTACCGACAAACTACTCCTGAATTAAATAAGCTTAAAGATGAATTATTGATATATAACGATGTCATTAGTCCTCACGCTTATTCAATTGGAGCTTTGACGAAGATTTTAACTTTGGCCAATTACGAATCACCTGAAAACATTACAAAAGGTTCAATCATTCAACTCATAAATAGTGCAGGGTTTGATACATATTGGCTATCAAACCAACGGCCCATTGGCCCTTATGAAAGTTTGATAACCAAAATAAGTTTATCATCAAAACATCACAAATTCTTAACGACTACCATTGCCGGAAAAAGTAAGGTGTTGGATGGAGAACTTTTCAATGAATTCAATAAAACTTTGAAAGATATTAAAAGAAAAAAAAATGTGATTTTTCTTCATATGATGGGTACACATCATCAATATGAAAATAGATATCCAAAAGCATTTAACAAATTTAAGGACGAGCCTATTTCAAATTTCAATTCAAAAGAAAGTCACAAAAAAATAAACTCGTACGATAATGCCATTTTGTATAACGATTTTTTAATAGCTGAAGCCATAAAAAAGGTGAAGACTTTAAATATCAAAAGTTTTGTTCTGTTTTTTTCTGACCATGGAGAGGAAATGTTCAACGACCTTGATATGGCAGGACATAACGAGGACATCTATTCAAAAAATATGCTCGACATACCTTTTATTCTTTGGGAATCTACAAAATATAAAAAGGAAAAAGATTTAGATTTTGTGGCAGAAAGGAAATATATGATTGATGATCTAATTTATAGCGCAGCTGATTTATTGGATATAGAGGCAATGGAAATTGACTATTCACGAAGCATATTTAATATCAATTTTAAAGAACGAAAAAGAATTATTAAGGATACCATAAATTATGACACTTATTTTAAAAAATGAGATTATCTAAAAGGCGATAAATAAATATTGTTTTTTATTAAAAACACTTGAAGTTGTTTTATTGCTTTAATAATTGATGAAGGTAATTTTAAAATCATTTTTTGCTTTGCATTGAGATTTTCATAATCAATTTTTGATATGATTTTTTGAAAGCTATCGTTATCTCCATTCATTTTACGCTCCATTGCAATTGCAAAACGATTTAAATCCAAATATTTCTTAAAGCTTTTGTTGGTATTTTCAGTTTCTTTGTAAATTTCCAATACTTTCAATCGATCAATTCTTTTTTCAGACATAGACAAATGCTTGTCTAGATTTGAAATTATTCTTCTCGCACTGATTTTGGATGTAAAGGCTACTTTTCCCCTTAATGCAATTCTAATCCAAAACTCGGTATCCTGTCCAGACCTTAAATCTGTATTAAAGTAACCAAGCTTTTCAAAAATTGCTTTGGGAATTGCAACGGCAGAAGTCCAGGCAATGCTATCAATAAGGCTACTTTCGAAATAATTGGGAAGAATGCCAACGAAGAAGCCATCAATACCTAAAAATTTGGGTTTTACAATTTTTTTACCATAATAGGAAGTTTCATAAGCCGTGCAATACAAACTGCAATTTGGAAAGCGTTCAATTAAGTTTTTTAAATCCTCCAAATGGTTTGGATACCAAATATCATCGGCATCTAAAAAGGCTATAAAATCACCTTTGGCTTTTTTGATGCCCAAATTTCTGGCAGTCGATACACCTTCGTTTTTTTTGTTTATTATTTGAATTCTCTTGTCTTTATAGGCCGAAACAATATCCATACTGCTATCGGTGGATCCGTCGTTAACAATAATGACTTCAAAATCTTCAAATGTTTGACTCAAAACAGATTTAAGTGTATTTTCTATGTGCGATTCCTTGTTATGTATTGGAATTATTATGGAGAATATTCGAGGCATCAATTCTTTTTTAAATGCAAAAAATAGCATAATCTATATACATCAAAAATAAACAATGAAGGTTTATTGGATAACAAATTTTTTTCAAAATAAGTATTGAAAAGTCTATGAATAAACCTAAAAACAAAACCCAACTTTAGGCTTTCCATTTTAAATGCGATTCTTGTTAATGAAGCATCATTTGGGTTTAGAAATCCTTTGGAAATAATGATATTAAATGAATGTAAGGTATCTATGGTTTTCTTTAAATATTTTTGGCTGCTTTCTATTCCTAAGTGTAAAACAGGATTATTAATATGTTTAATTGTCACTTGTTTTGCTCGAGCATCTATCGCAAATATCAAATCTTCATTTCTAAGGTTTGGAATATCTTCATTAAATTTTAAATGGGAGAATAAACCCTTCCTAACGATAAAATTTAAAGTTAAAAAGCTTAAATATGGTGATTTAGATCTTTCTTCTACTGTAAGCGCCTCTCTTTTTTTACCATAAATCCAACGCAATTTTTCTTTGGGTGCAGGTACTTCCTTCTGATAGCAAATTCCCCCATAAATAATTTGTGTATTTAAATTTAACATCTTCTTGTAGCTTAATAAAAAATCACTACTTATTGGTAATACATCAGCATCCAAAAACAATAGAAATTCATATTTAGCATCCGTACCCAATAAATTTCTAATGGCACTGCGACCGATGTTATGTTCAAGTTCCTTGAATTTGCAATATTCCAATTCATTAATTGATTGATTGTTTTTGTTTAGGGGAGATTTCGAACCATCATCATAAACCAATATTTCAAAAACCATATTGCAGCTTAAGGCTTGTTGGTGAATTTCATGGACCAATGGTGTAATATCGTAATTATATGTTGGAATTAAAACCGAAAGCATGAGCAAAAAATAAGGCT
>DASWKU010000090.1:0-1845 GCA_036396455.1 Flavobacteriaceae bacterium | reverse complement strand
TTTTTTAAAGTTTTCCCTTTAAGACCAACTTCTTCAAAACGACTTAAATCCAAATCCATGGACTGGTCATTTTTGTTTAAAATATGAACAACCGTTTCATCTCCCAAAATTCTAAATAATACATAAACACCCTGTTCAGGGGCAAAATGAAGTGTTTTACCTTCATGAATGGCCTTACTGGTTTTCCTGTAATTCAAGAGCTTTTTAAGATAGGTTTGCATGTCTTTTTGGGCATCGGTCAAACCTTCCCGCATAAAGGCATTAACAGCATCTCCTTCCCAACCTCCGGGAAAATCACTACGAATCAATCCATGATCGCCCGGTTTTGCGGTATCATTCATCAAGATTTCTGTACCATAATATATTTCAGGAATTCTGGGCAACGAAAGAATTAGACTCAATGCCATTTTGGTTTTGGTCACGTCTTCTCCCAATTGGGTAAATATCCGGCTCATATCGTGGTTGTCAGGAAAAATCAAAATGTCTTTTGGTGAAGCATACGCAAAATCGTTTGCTAATCCGCCATAGATGTTGAACAGACTGTTATCTGATGATTCCCCCTGGTTCAGTGCATACACAATGATGGACTGCATGGCAAAATCCATTGAAGATCTTAAATTAGAATCATAACCGTCTTTATTTACATGACCATCCTGCCAATAGGCAATCAAAAGTGGGTTAGTAGCCCATTCTTCACCAACGATACTAAAATTTGGGTATTCATTCATGATAGCACCAGCCCAATCACTCATAAACGCTTTATCAGGATATGGATAAGTGTCCTGACGAATGCCTCCCAGACCCGCGGTTTCTATCCACCAAATACTATTTTGTATGATATAATTTGCCATATATGGATTGCGCTGATTTAAGTCAGGCATCGCAGCCACAAACCAACCTTCATTCATCTCTTTTTTGTCTTTTTGAGAAGCGTATAAATCCTGATTGGTTGTTCGATTATGGCTAGAATTCTTTAGTTTCCCATGGTTTTCAAAGGCATCTTGTTGATTTACCCAATCCTTAAATGGAAGGTCTTTCATCCACCAATGTTCAACTCCACAATGGTTGGCCACTTGGTCCATCACAAGTTTAATGCCTTTCTCCCTTGCTTTATCCGCAAGTTCTCGGTAGTCTTCCAATGTTCCAAATCTTGGGTCGATTTCATAAAAATCGGTCATGGCATATCCATGATAAGATTGCCTTCGCATGTCATTGGTGAGCAAAGGCGTAGGCCAAATTGCCGTAAATCCCATATCACTTATATAATCCAAATGATTTGTGATTCCTACAATATCACCGCCGTGTCTTGCATAATCATCTTTTCTGTTTATTATTTTTTCCAACAGGGTTGTATCAATATCATTTTTAGGATTTGCATTGGCAAAACGGTCGGGAGTAATCAAATAAATGACATCAGAACTATCAAATCCAACATAATCTTCTGAAGGTTTATCTCTGGATTTTAACTCATAGGTTTGAATTAAGTTGTCTCCATTTTGAAATTTGAAAGTAATATTGAATGCTCCAGCTTTTGCAGTTTCAGAAATATTCAAATCTATAAACAAATAGTTAGGACTATCAGCTTTATGAACTTCTATAATGGAAGCCCCGGGATATGAAATTTCAGGAATAGATTCCGAAATATTGGGATGCTTCACCAAAAGCTGCAACTCGCTATTTTTGAAGCCTATCCACCAATTTGGCGGTTCGATTCTTTCTACTTGTGAAAAAGCCGTTAATCCGATAAAAAGGGAAAGTAAGGTTATGCTTTTTTTGAAATTCATAATCGTTATTTTTTTATTAGTAAAAGTTAAACTGTATATAACTCACAGGTTGTAAACCATT
>DASWKU010000089.1:0-5319 GCA_036396455.1 Flavobacteriaceae bacterium | reverse complement strand
GGTTTGGCTTGCAGTAAAACGTAAATTTTGATCTTCATTTATGGCATATTTTATATTTAAGCTTGGGAGATAAAAATTTTCGTGTGTATCTACTGATGCTTTTCCATTATTACCAAGATTTATAACGTCATAACTGATTTTTTGATCAACAGATTCTAAACGAATGCCAGGAACAAATAACCATTTGTCTCCAGCCTTAATTTCTGCATCAACATAACCGGCATAAATATTTAAAGTACCTTGATAGGTATTTTCAGGTAAACCTGGCCTATTGTTGTTTGTTACATTAGGAATATTATTAATGACTTTAATTTGATATAAACCGGTATCATCATTTGGATTTATACGTAGATTTTCAAGTGAAAAGTCATTATTAAAATTATTAACATCGGTTACAGGATAGTTTGAATCAACTATGTCGTAACCATATCTTATGTTATCAAATCTTCTTTTTTTGTTTTTACCGTCGTACCCAAAGTTGATTTTTATTTCATCAGAGATAGTATAGGCTAGATTAAGTCTACTGTTATACTCTTCATCTTTAATGTTTTGAAAATAGCGTTGGTTATCGAAAACCACATTACTATAGAACGTTGGAAAAGTATTAGGATCATTATCCAAAGCATATTGGTAATTTTCTAAACTTATACGCTTTCTATCGGGTTGTTTTGAATGCACTAAGTTGTAACCAAAACCCCAATCTAAATCGAATTTTCCAGAATTATGCTTACCTTCAAATTGATTTACTGTCATTTGAGTTTGATCAAACTGAACATTCATTTGATAAAATCCTTTATCAGTATCCAATTGGGCATCCCTACTTCTTCCGGTTCCATCGATACCAAAATAGCCCACAACATCTGATGAGTTATTGATAAATAAAGACGTGAACTTTAAGGTGCTTTTGTCGTCAATTCTATAGTTGGCACTTCCCATGACTGTAGAAATGGTTGAATATTCATATTCTTCGGCTGCATCAAATGCCTTTTTCTCTGTTAATGTATAATCAACAGCAGATCCTTCTCTATATTCATAACCGTTTTCGAAAGAACCCGTTAAAAACAAGCTCAATTTAGAACCATTATTAAAGTTGAATGATTTTCCCGCTGAACCTCCATAGCTTATATTTATGGGAGTTCCAGCATCTTCTGGATCAAAACCATGAGATAAAATAATGGCAAAGGGATTATGGGAGTAACGGCCATAGTATCCAAAGAATCCGGTGCCTTCGCTTCTTACAAAGTCCTTTCCTATGGCATTTGTGTTAAAACCTGTTCCAGCAGTAAGATCAATAAAACCATTTCCCGTATAGTCTTTAGATTTAACATCTACATTTCCAGCTGAAAAATCACCGTAATATTTAGATGAATACGCTTTTGCAACAGAAACATTTTCAATAATATCCGTTGAAAACAGGTTTAAATCTAAATTCTTTTTATTGACATCATTAGAAGGTAATGATAGACCATTTAAAGTTGTATTTTGGTATCGGTCTCCTAAACCTCTAACATAAACGTTAGCCGAACCTTCCTGTTTTGAAATACCAGAAATTTTGGTAATTGCTGCGGCAGCATTGCCAATACCTTTTCTTGATAATTCCTCTGCCCCAATACTTTGCTTAATTTCAACGGCCTTCTTTTGATCCAATAAAAGAGCCGTTTCACTTTCCCGTTTTGTTGTGGTAGTAATAACAATTTCGTCCAAGGAAGCAGAACTAGCACCCATAGGCACATTCACTTCAGTTACTTTTCCAGCAACAACGTTTACGCTTATTTCTTGGGTTTCATAACCTACAAAACTGAATATCAATATATATGGGCCAGGGGCTAAATTTTCAAAGCCATATAGCCCATCAATGTCAGAAGTAGTTCCTGTAGTTGTATCTTTAATTAAAATATTGGCAAATGCCAACGGCTCATTATTATATTCTTTATCGATTAACTTTCCTACAATTGAACCTGTGGTCTGTGCAAAGGAAAATATTGGTATAATAAAAAGAAATAAAAGGATATTTTTATTCATTAGGTCTTTTATAATTTGTTGGTGCAAAGAAACCACCATCTTGTAAAGTCAAGGTTAACTAAGGATTAAACCTCGGTAATCAAAAAGTTATCTTAAGGTTATGAAAAAAATGATTTATAGTATATGGAAAACAATTAATTAACATGAGATAATTAACACGATCCATATCAATTAAAAACGTAATGCAAAGGAAGATGTATAATGGAATATAAAGTGATACTAAGGTATTATTAATCTTTTGGGTAATTAGTCCGTATTTATATTAACCACAAAGGACATGAAGAAATTACACAAAGAGAAGGTCTTAGTGAACTTCGTGGTTAAAGTACTAAGTGATGCTCCCATTAATAAATAGCGATAAACCCTTAATCATTTAGATGGAAGTGGGAAGTTTTATCTTATTGTCCTTCGACCTTATTTAAGGAAGCGAGATCACTTAAAGCAATGGTTCTAGCCATTAAAGAAGTACTGATATTTGTTTGTTTGTTCGACGCTACCTGAACAGTAAGCGATTTGGTTTCATAACCATTAAAACTGAAAACTAGGGTGTAATTTCCATCGGCCAAATTTTCAAAGTGAAATATTCCGTATTCGTCAGAAAATGATTCTAAAGCTGTTCCTTCAATGGATATATTCGCATACATTAAAGGTTCATTAAATGCTTCTTCGTCCAAAACAAGACCTTGGATTGATCCGGTATTTTGAGCAAATGAAAAACCTGAAAAGAGAATAATGAATAAAAATATTAAATGCCTCATATAACAGTCATGTTATTAAAGTGCAAATAAATGACTTTGCCTTATATTGAATGTTATCTAAACATTAAACAACAATCATTAAAACGTTACCTTAATGTTACCAAATTTGAGTTTTATTTTTACCGAATTTAACTATCTTGCAAAGCCTAACTTTAAACTATGGACTGGGAACAATTGCTTTCATTAAAACGTTTTGGGGATACCCATAAACGCCTTCGTAAAGAACAGGACGAAACCCGACTGGGTTTTGAGGTGGATTATGACAGGGTCATTTTCTCCTCGGAGTTTAGAAGCCTTCAGGACAAAACCCAAGTGGTGCCATTATCGCAAACCGATTTTGTGCATACGCGCTTGACCCATAGTTTGGAGGTCAGTGTGGTGGGTCGTTCCATTGGGAGAAAGGTGGGCCAGAAAATCCTTGAAAAACATCCGCATTTAAAAGATTCACTTGGCTATCAAGCCAATGATTTTGGTGCCATAGTTGCCGCTGCGTCATTGGCCCATGACATAGGAAATCCTCCTTTTGGACATTCAGGTGAAAAAGCTATTGGGGAATTTTTTAAAACTGGAAATGGTAAGCGGTTTAAAAATGAGATGACCGAAATGGAATATCAGGATTTGTGTGATTTTGAAGGGAACGCCAATGGGTTTAAAATCCTTACTGAAAGCAGACAAGGCAGGGAAGGGGGCTTGCGCTTAAGTTATGCGACACTTGGTGCTTTTATGAAATATCCAAAGGAGTCGCTGCCCAAAAAACCAACCCAGCATATAGCAGATAAAAAATATGGGTTTTTTCAAAGTGAAAAGGAAGCTTTTTTAGAGGTGGCACAAGAACTTGGACTGATAAAAACCGGATTGAAGGACCATATCAGCTTTTCAAGGCATCCTTTGGCGTATTTGGTTGAAGCCGCCGACGATATTTGTTATACCATTATCGATTTTGAAGATGGTATCAATCTGGGCCTGATACAGGAAGAACTGGCATTGGAATATCTCATTAATTTGGTAAAGGATAGTATTAACACAAAAAAATACCATTTGCTATCAACCACCCAAGATCGGCTAAGTTATTTAAGGGCCTTGGCAATCAATACCTTAATCAATGAAGCGGTATCCTTGTTCATGAAGTATGAAGACAACATTTTAGAGGGCAAGTTTTCTAGAGCTCTGCTGGATGTGAGCCACTACGAAGCGCAAATAAAAGATATCATTAAAGTGAGTATCGAAAAGATCTATCAATCCAAGGAAGTTATTGACAAGGAAATTGCAGGCTATGAAGTGATCGGGCAGCTTTTGAACAGTTTCACAACGATAGTCTTCAATGTTTTTAAGGGAAAGTCATCAAACTACGACAGTTTGATTTTGAAAATCCTTCCCAAAACTTTGGATATCAATCAAGGGACTTTGTATGAAAATATGCTAGCGATATGCCATTATATATCTAAACTCTCAGATAGTAATGCGATATTGACCTATAAAAAATTAAAAGGATTCTATATTTGATCATTGGAATGCCACGAGGCCCAGGGTTGGGTGTTGCGTATTGATAATTAGGTTATACAAAGAGCCAAGAGCCTAGAATCTGGAATAAGGAATATAGACAAAAGAGTCTAGAATCTAGAATAAGGAATATAGAACAAGGACACAAGAGCATAAAACTTAGAGCATGGAGCAATCTAGTTTCTTGTCCCGATGCTTCGGGACTTGCAGCGCAGCGGTCTTGTTTCTTGTAGCACTGCGGTCTTGATTCGGATACTTTGATGGCTCTACCTTGATGCTCTTTATTTACTATTGTTGATAGTTGTGTTGATAATTTTTAAAGTTTCAAAAAGAGTGAAGTCCAAAATAGGTCATCTTTGTTTCATGGTTTAAAAAGTGTAAAAACATTTTATCGGTAAAAATTGTATTTTATCGGTAATTTATTATATTTGTTCTCTAGACAATCCAAAACTAACATAATGAAAAAAAATCTTTTAAGTGCCATTGTTATTTTCTTTGTGACAGTAGCACTTCTTCTGATGATTGATGATATTTCAAAAAGTAAAAATTCACAATTGGACCAAAGTGTTGATATTTATAATGCGCAACAACAACCCGATTTGGTGATTACTGATGATAGTGAATGAATGTTTCAATAGTTTTCGCAATACCTTCAGGATCCATTCCTATTTGATGCTGTAATTCTTTTACAGAGGCATGTTCAATAAAATGATCGGGAACCCCTATCACTTTTATCGAATTTTTATAGTCAAATTTAGCAGCAAATTCCAAAACTGCTGAACCAAACCCGCCTTGAATACTTCCATCTTCAACAGTCAATATTAAAGCATGTTTCTTAAAAATTTCATGGAGCAATGCCTCATCAAGGGGTTTTACAAAACGCATATCATAGTGGGCGATTTGCCCATTGCTGGAAATAAGTTCAATGGCTTCAGTAACATTATAGGCGATAAACCCAACGCTTAACATCGCCACTGAATGTCCTTGCTTGAGTGTTGTTCCTTTACCAATTTCAATGGTTTCAAAAGGTTGGCTCCAA
>DASWKU010000088.1:0-4104 GCA_036396455.1 Flavobacteriaceae bacterium | reverse complement strand
CCACAAGGAATTAAAAGAGGTCTTTGACCTTTGTTTAAGCTGTAAGGCTTGTGCCAGCGAATGCCCCAGTAGTGTGGATGTGGCAAGTTTGAAAGCAGAATTTCAATACCAATTTCAAAAGGAAAATGGCGTGAACTTAAGGACTAAAGTATTTGCATATAACAATACTTTAAATGGCTATGCAAGTAGAATTTCCGGACTTTCAAATTTTATGCTTTCCAATGCATTCACGTCTTCAGTTTTAAAAAAAGTATTGGGAATCGCCAAAGAGAGAAGCTTGCCATTAATTTCAAATGTTAGTTTAGATAAATATATTCAAAATATTAAATATCAATCAAATAATAAAAATTTTATAAAAACAGTCTATTTGTTTAATGATGAATTTACCAATCATTTGGACACACAAATTGGTGTGGATGCCATCGAGCTCTTACAAGCTTTAAATTATGAAGTCAGAGTCATTAAGCACAACGAATCGGGTAGGGCCTTTTTATCCAAGGGGCTGTTGAAAAAAGCCAAACAATTGGCAAACCAAAATGTTTCAACTTTTAAGCATTTAATTACGGAGGAAACCCCATTGATAGGTATTGAACCTTCAGCGATTTTGACCTTTAAGGATGAATATTTGAAATTGGCTGATGATAAAAAATCTGCCAAATCTATAGCAAAGCATACCTTTTTGATTGAGGAATTTATACAGCAAGAAATAGAATTGGGACATATTAAACCTGAACAGTTCACCAAAGAGGCCAAAATCATTAAATTTCATGGACATTGCCATCAAAAGGCATTGTCAAACCAAATCTCCAGTTTTGCAGTCTTGAACTTACCCGAGAACTATAAGGTTACCATTATTCCAAGCGGATGTTGTGGTATGGCCGGAAGTTTTGGATATGAAAAGGAACATTACCAAGTGAGTATGCAAATTGGGGAGCAAACCTTGTTTCCTGCTATAAGAAAAACCAATGAAGATGTCACCATTTCTGCCAACGGGACCAGTTGTAGGCATCAAATTAAAGATGGAACACATAGAGTAGCCTTGCACCCCGTTACCATCTTAAAACATGCGTTACTCTAATGGCTTTCCTTTTTGCTCCACAATGGTAATGGCTGCAATTAAATCCTTGATTCCCATCTCTTTAATATCTTCATCAGCATAAAATGCGGCCAATTTATCGCTGTTGTAGTTATAGATTTTCCAACGCTTGAACTGATATTCCAACGCCGTGAAATTTTCAACCCAATCCCCTGAATTGAGATAGGTGGTTTTGCCATGTTTATTCTCCTTGGTCAACATTTTTGGTTGGTGGATGTGGCCACAAACAACAAAATCATAACCGTTTTCTATGGCAAGATCTGAGACTACATTTTCAAAATCACTGATATATTTTACGGCACTTTTAACACTGTTCTTAATTTTTTTGGAGAGGGAATATTTTTCTCTGCCCAAACGCTCCAAACACCAATTGACGAGACGGTTTACTAAAATCAATGCATCATAACCGTAGCCGCCCAATTTGGCCAACCACTTCGCATTTTGAATGGATACATCAAAAACATCGCCATGAAAAAACCAGGCCTTTTTTCCGTCAAGGTCCAATACTTTTTTATTGACAATCGAAATATTGCCTATGGTCATGTCACTAAATCTTCGCAACATTTCGTCATGATTGCCCGTAATGTAGGTTACTTTTGTGCCTTCGGTTGCAAAATCCATAATTTTCTTGATGACCTTCAAGTGTGATTTAGGAAAATAACGCTTGCTGAATTGCCAAATGTCCACAATATCTCCGTTAAGGATAAGGTGTTTTGGTTCAATACTATTTAGGTAGGTAATGAGCTGTTTGGCATGACAGCCATAAGTCCCTAAATGAACATCGGAAATAACAGCAATTTCAACTTTTCGTTTTAACTTCAATGCAGATTAAGTTTCGATACTACAAATTACCACAATTCATATTATCTTAACTTTAAGGGGTAATTAATTAACTATGAGTATATTGTTAAATTAGTGTTACTAAATTTTTGAAAAAAACATTCTGCTTTGTGCATTTCAATTTTTGTTTCTCTAATATTACATTTACATTAGCGTACTAAAATTGGTTACAAACAACTAACAACGATTACATGGCGGGAAATTCCTTCGGAAAATTATTTAAGTTGACCACATTTGGTGAGTCCCACGGCGTTGCCATTGGGGGGATTATTGATGGGTGTCCTTCAGGACTTGAAATTGATTTTGAGGCGATTCAAGGCGAAATGAACAGGCGAAAACCAGGACAGTCAGAAATCGTGACCCAGCGCAAGGAACCGGATACGGTTGAATTTTTATCAGGAATTTTTGAAGGTAAAACCACGGGTACACCCATCGGGTTTTTAATTCAAAACACGAATCAAAAGTCCCAGGATTATTCGCACATTAAAGATATTTATCGCCCAAGTCATGCCGATTATACCTACGATAAAAAATATGGAAACCGTGATTACAGGGGAGGTGGCAGAAGTTCGGCACGTGAAACGGCCTGTAGAGTGGTAGCCGGTGCCATTGCAAAGCAACTTTTAAAGAATGTGAAAATTAATGCTTACACCTCTTCGGTTGGGGACATTTTTCTGAATAAACCTTATCAAGACCTTGATTTTTCAAAAATTGAAGGCAACCCGGTCCGTTGTCCAGATGAAGCAACCGCTGAGCTCATGATTAATCGAATAAAGGAAATCAGAAAGGAAGGCGATACCATTGGTGGGACTGTGACCTGTGTGTTGCAAAATGTCCCAATCGGGCTTGGCGAACCTGTATTTGACAAACTGCATGCCGAATTGGGTAAAGCAATGTTGTCCATAAATGCTGTTAAAGGGTTTGAATATGGCAGTGGCTTTTGCGGTGTCCAAATGAAAGGCAGCGAGCACAATGATCTGTTCAATGAAGATGGAACCACCAAGACCAATCTTTCCGGTGGCATTCAAGGCGGTATTTCCAACGGTATGGATATTTATTTTAGAGTGGCCTTCAAACCTGTGGCAACGCTTATTCAAAAACAGGATGCTTTGGATAGTCACGGCAATATTGTAGAAATGCAAGGCAAAGGTCGCCACGACCCTTGTGTGGTGCCAAGGGCTGTGCCCATTGTGGAGGCCATGGCAGCTTTGGTGATTGCCGATTATTATTTGCAGAACAAAATATATGAGTAGCCATTCCTGTTTTCGGCTTTATCTTTTGCTTTGCAAAAGGATATCGCCTCAATCAGGGCTAAAAATAAAATTGAAATGTTCATGAAATGCCCATTGACGAATTTATCAAATCAACGGGAATGATTATTTAGGCATCCCCCCGATAGCAATCGGGATGGCCTATGAAAAACCCGCCTGCCGGCAGGCAGGCAATAAAAACAAACAGATGAAAAAACTTGCACTGCACTGGAAAATTATCATCGGAATGGTACTTGGTATCATTTGGGCTTTGTTATCCAGTACTTTGGGATGGAGTTCCTTTACCATTAACTGGATTGACCCCTTTGGCACCATTTTTATAAATCTCTTAAAGCTGATAGCAGTCCCACTGGTCTTATTTTCCATTATTAGCGGTGTGGCCAATATTGGTGACCCAAAAAGTTTGGGACGTATGGGTGGAAAAACCTTATTGATTTATCTACTCACGACCGTTATGGCCATTTCATTGGGATTGCTGTTAGTCAATACCGTGAATCCTGGAAAGCTCATTGATGAGCAAAGCCGAATCGACAATCGTATCAATTATGAAATATGGGCATCGTCACAAGGCCACGAAATAAAGGATGGTGTCAATTATCTGAAAGACCCAGCATTTTTTGAACGGGCACAAAAAATCACAGAATTGACTAAAAGTGATTTAAAAGAGATGTCTCTTGAAGACAAGCTCGAAAAGGCCAATAAACAAAAAGACACAACTCCTTTACAGCCACTTATTGATATTGTTCCAGATAATTTCTTTTACTCCTTGTCCAATAACGGATTGATGCTGCAAATCATCTTTTTTGCCATCTTTTTTGGGATGTGTTTACTTTTTATTCCTAATAATAAATCGCAGCCAGTCATCACTTTGGTGGATAGTATTAATGAGGTATTTCT
>DASWKU010000087.1:0-3754 GCA_036396455.1 Flavobacteriaceae bacterium | reverse complement strand
AAGGTAAAGTTTCAGCAAGTTTTAATATGTTCTATGGTGTTAAGAAAATTGCAAATACTATCGATGTACAAAGTCCAGAAGACTTTGTAAAATGGCAATACGAATATGCTTTACTTCGTAATGGTATCGATAACTTGGATTCTTATGAGGACATTTTTGGACTTTGGCAAGATTATGATCAGTATATTGGACTGAAGGGAAACAATTGGCAAAAACAGATTTATGGCCAAATGGGTGAAGTAGAAAGTCGCGATCTGGCGGTTAGAGGAGGAACAGAGAAGTTTAGCTTTAACTTTAATTATGCCCTTTATGATGAAAAAGCCATTATGGTTGGCTCTAATTTTAGAAGAAATAACCTATCGCTATCTTTAAAAAGTAAAGCCAGTGACAAAGTCGATTTGTCTTTTACAATGCGTTACTCTGATACAGAAATCAATGGAGGTGGCGCCAATGAACAAAACGAGGTATCATCGGCAGATGCCCGTTTAAGGCACAGTGTGGGTTATTCGCCAATTCCAATTGCGGGTTTGACAACTACCGATACCGATGAAGCTATTTCCAGTTATTTGGTAAATCCGTTTGTTGCAGTAGATGACAATCAACGTTTGCAACTTAGAAAAAACTTTAATATGGTGGGGAGTTTTTCTTGGAAAATATTGGACGGTCTTCAATACAAAATGGACTTAGGTTTGGACAACCGAAATGATTTGGATTATCGTTATTATGGACGTTCAACATATTATGCCAGAGACAGAACTGGTGGTGTTCACGATTCTGAAGGTAATTTTACTAGTTTTAGCCAATTGCCATCATTGGTGTCCAGTGATGAAAAAAGAGTGGGATTCAGAAACGCAAATACCTTAAATTATGACTTCAAAAAATTATTGGGTGACAATCACAGTTTAAAGTTACTTGTAGGGGAAGAAATGTTAATAAATCGCCGTAACAAGGTGACTTCTACAATTCAAGGTTTCCCAAAACTTTTTGATTTTGAAACCACTAGAAAGCTTACCAGCCAAGGTACTCCCGTTAGCATGGATGACTTTTACAGCCCGGACGATAAATTGCTGTCCTTCTTTGGTCGTTTAAGCTACGATTTTAAAAATCGTTATCTGCTGACCGCTACTTATCGTGCCGATGGATCCAGTAAGTTCTCAAAGGGTAACCAATGGGGTTATTTTCCATCTGCTGCTGTTGCATGGAAAATTTCAGAAGAGGAATTTTTAAAAAATGCAGACTGGATAAATACTTTAAAAATTAGATTAAGTTATGGAGAGTCAGGTAATAACAACATTCCTTCCGGACAACAAATACAAAGTTACCTATCCTCTCAAACATCCCAAGTAAATACATTTACCAATTATTGGCGGCCTTCCAGTACTTTGGCTAACCCGGATCTAAAATGGGAAACAACTGTAACCCAGAATATTGGTCTGGACTTCGATTTTTTTCGCGGCCGTATAAGTGGTACTGTGGAAGCCTATAAAAATGTTACTGAAGACCTTTTGATCAGATTCCCAATTCCCGGAACGGGTTATGCTGATCAGTACAGAAATCTTGGGGAAGTTCAAAATAAGGGTATCGAAGCTTCTTTGAATATAGCGATCCTTGATAAACAAGACTATGGTTTAAGCTTATCCCTCAATGCTGGGTTTAATAAAAATCGAATAAATTCTATTGGCGGATTAGAAAATTTTGGTGAAAAAACCAACTGGGCTTCCACTCAGATTGATAATGACTTTTTAGTTACTGTAGGTGAGCCATTGGGTGTCATGTACGGTTTCCAGAGTGATGGGCGTTATGAAGTTTCCGACTTTGATTATGACGTCAGTTCCGGTGCCTATACTTTAAAATCTGGTGTTGTGGACAATCAATGGTTAGGAAATGTTAGGCCAGGACTAATGAAATTAAAAGATATCAATGATGACGGCATAGTTAACATTAACGACCAAACCATTATTGGAGATGCCAATCCGGATGTTACCGGTGGTATGGTCATCAATGCCCGGGCTTTTGGCTTTGACCTTACCGCTGCCTTCAACTACAGTATAGGAAACGATGTTTATAATGCCAATAAAATTGAATTTACAACATCCAATCAAAATGGGCAATATAGAAACTTGAGTACCATTATGGCCGATGGAAACAGATGGACCAATTTGGATCCGGTCTCCGGTCAATTGGTGACAGACCCTGTACAATTGGATGCGCTAAACGCCAATACCACCATGTGGTCGCCTTATATGTCCCGTTACGTTTTTAGTGACTGGGCGGTTGAAGATGGATCTTTCTTGAGATTGAATACACTTACTTTAGGATACACAGTGCCTGAAAAATTGATATCTCAAATTGGATTGACTAATTTAAGATTCTATGCAACAGCCAATAATGTTTTCATTATTACTGATTATTCGGGTCTTGATCCCGAAGTTTCTACAAGAAGAAGGACACCTTTAACACCAGGAGTGGATTATTCTCCATACCCAAGGAGTAGACAATTGGTTTTTGGTTTAAACCTTAATTTTTAATAACAAATTCTAAAGAAAATGAAAAATATAATAAACATAATAATTTCGGGAGCACTTATAGCCGGCCTTTTCAACTCTTGTCAAGAATTTGAGGAAGATTTTTTGGATGCCCCCGCACAATCGAGCTTAGAAGATAATGTCATCTTTTCAAATCCGGATTTGGCACAAGGAGCGGTGGATGGTATTATAGAGATCATTACGCATGTGAACTCTTATAGGGGACGCCACATTCCTTTTTATGGCTTTAATACAGATACTGAATGGAATTATAGCTCAAGTAGTGTGGGCAGTTCACAGGGAGAGCTCATGATCTATGATACAAAGCCTAATAATGGTCAAATGAATAGAGACGATAGTTCTTGGAACGAGATTTATGTAGGTATTGAGCGTGCCAATAAATGTATTGAAGGTATCCGTACTTATGGTACCGATGAACCAGGAACTGAGCTTGGTCGTTTATTGGGAGTGGCCTTAACGTATCGAGCTATATTTTATGCTGATTTAATAAAGGCTTGGGGCGATGTTCCTGCCCGTTTCGAGCCCATCAATTCCGAAACTTTATATTTGGAAAAATCAAGCCGTGATATCATTTATAAGCAAATTATAGCCGATTTGGCCGAAGCTTCAACATTGGTGCCGTGGCCTAATGAGAGCGCAAAAACAGGTAGTGTTGAAAGAATCAATAAAGCTTTTATCAAAGGGCTTCGGGCTCGTTTGGCATTGGCAGCAAGCGGTTTTCAACAATATCCTGATGCTGTTAGAAGAACCACCGATTCTGACCTTTCGGTTGCAAATATGTATAAAATTGCTTTAGATGAATGCCGCTCGGTCATTAATAGCGGTACAGTTGGATTAGAGCCAACCTTTGAGAAAGTATGGCGAAACTTGAATGAAGAAGTTCTTGCTTCCGGAGGGGAATCTTTATGGGAGATGCCTTTTTCCTCGGGTCGTGGTCGTGTCAATTTCTCGTTTGCAGTTCGCCATCGCATTGCCGATCAACATACGGCTCAGGCTCGAGGCGGTATTGCTGGACCATTACCTACTGTTTTTTATGATTATGATGCGGCAGATAGTCGAAGGGATGTTACTTGTGTTCCATATCAGTATAGTGGTATTAACCTTGGAACGACTGCAGAACCATTCGCCCAACAAGAATTGGTAGGGTTAAATACCTGGTATTTTGGAAAATACCGCTATGAGTGGATGAACCGTCGCGTTACATCTAC
>DASWKU010000086.1:0-2132 GCA_036396455.1 Flavobacteriaceae bacterium | reverse complement strand
AAAGAAGTATTTGTTTCGGACAGCAAAGAAATCTCTGAAAAGAGTAAAAAAATTATAAATGACTACTTTAAGTCTAAAGAAAATAACTAACCACAACACCGTATATAAAAAATTGCTAGTTTTAGCTGGCACAAAGTTGGTTGCTTGTTTGCCGGCTTCCGATTTTCCTTCGGAAAATCCCCGCCCCCAAACACGCAACTTTCCATACACGAACACGTTGGCAACAAGCTGTGAAATACGTTAAAATAAGAAAAATAACAACCGAAATTGATAATTTTGTATCTTTGATAAAAAAGGAATAAAATGGATTTAGAAGCTAGAAAAATATCATTTGTACAAGAGTTTTTAAGACTGCAAAACGAAGAAATCGTTAGTGGGCTTGAAAAATTATTGCGTAAAAGAAAAGCTGAATTGATTGAAAAAAGCTTTGAACCAATGACAATGGAGCAATATAACGCTGAAATTGACCAAGCAATGGAGGATTCAAAAAATGGGAGAATGATAAAAGCTGCGGACTTAAAAGCTAAAATCCAAAAATGGAGTTAGAAGTTTATTGGTTAGAACTTGCTGAAAATAAACTTGAAGATATATACATCTATTATTCATTTAAAGCTAGCGAAAGAGTAGCCAAGAAACTAATTAACGGAATTGTAGATTCAACAATTGGAATTGAGAAACAACCTGAAATTGGACAAATCGAAATTAGTTTAAAGCATCGGAAACAAGAATTTCGATATTTAGTGTTTAAAAATTATAAAATAGTTTATTGGATAAATTATGACTTTAAGCGTATCGAAATCACTAATGTTTTTGACACAAGACAAGACCCTCAAAAAATAAAAGAAACGAGTTAAAAGCCAGTTGCCAACACCGGCTATAGTTCATTGCTTCTGACTTTCCTCGCGGAAAGTCTTCGCAAATTTGCTATCTTCGGTTTACGGCGGAAAATCCTCGCGGATTTTCACGCAACGAAACCATAGCCAAACACGTTGGGCTTCATTATGAAAACCGTCCAGATTTAAAAATTACGAATGGAATTAAGAGCAGATAAAATAGAAAGAGACATCGAAATTCTGAAAAACGGACCAATATGTAAATACTTTAAAAACGGAGTTCTGAATGATGATTTAATTTGGTTCAGCAATAACAATTTTGAGATTATAGAAATGAACACTCGGACTTGGAATCGCAAAAATGCACATCCGAATTTAAAAACTGCGTTGAATTTTCCTGATTATTATGGAGAAAACTTAAATGCATTTGCCGACTGTTTAAGAGATTTATATAATAAAAAATACAAAGGACTGATTATAGCATTTAGAAATTATGACAACTTTGTAAATGAGGACAAAAATCTTGCAACAGGAATTTTAGACATCATTGCAAAAGAATCACGAATTTGGCTTTTAACTGGACAAAAACTAATCGGACTTGTTCAATCCAACAATCCTGACTTGGATTTCCCTGAATTGGGTGGATTTAGTCCAGATTGGAATTCATCAGAATGGTTTAATGACAACCGAAAAAAATAACGAAAGCCCAACACCGTGTAAAAAACATTGCTTATTTTAGTTCAACCGTTTGGTCGTTGCCCGTTTGCCAACTCTGATTTTCCTGCGGAAAATCCTCGCACCCAAACACGCAACGTTCCTTACACAAACACGTTACCAGAAATATTTGAGAAAGTATGTACTACAAATTTCGAGATTTGAAAGATTATAAATATATCATCGATATTTTTATAAATCAAAGATTATATGTTGCAAGTTTCAGAAAATTAAATGACAATTTTGAAGGACAATTTTTTTCAAATGTTTTTAGTGATATAAAAAGATACAGACTGAATCCAAGAAAGGAAAGCCATATAAGTATTTGTTCTTTTTCTAGCAATTACAAGAGTCATTTAATGTGGTCACATTATGCCAATGGACATAGAGGAATTGCAATAGGATTTGAAATAGATAAATCAAAATACAACATCGAAGAAGTTGCATATAATGGTCTGACAAGTTTCAATATATTTCCACAGAAGTTTGATGATTTGAAATCAGTATTTTTAAATAAACTTAAAGAGTGGAGTTACGAAGAAGAATATCGCATAATCGCAGAAAAACAAGATTATGTAGATATAA
>DASWKU010000085.1:0-4099 GCA_036396455.1 Flavobacteriaceae bacterium | reverse complement strand
TTAAAGAGTTCAATGGCCAAAATGCGTTCTACATTATTTATAAGGGTCAAGGCTTGGGTTGCGGCGTTGGCACCCATACTTACATGGTCTTCCTGACCGTTGGACGATACTATGGAGTCCACACTGGCCGGTGTTGCCAACTGTTTATTGGCGCTTACGATACTTGCGGCGGTGTACTGCGGAATCATGAATCCGGAATTGACCCCAGGGTTATCGATCAAAAAGGCCGGCAAGCCCCGCAATCCCAAAACTAGCTGATAGGTCCTGCGTTCGGAAATATTGCCAAGTTCGGCCATGGCAATCTTTAAATAGTCCAACGCCAACGCCAGAGGTTGCCCATGGAAATTGCCTCCCGAAATGATTTTATCGTCCCCCACAAAAATATTGGGGTTATCGGTGACCGCATTGATTTCGGTTTTAAATGTTTTATGGACAAAGTCCAAGGTATCTTTTGTGGCCCCATGAACCTGTGGCATGCACCTAAACGAATAGGGATCCTGAACATGTTGTTTTGGTTGTGCAATGAGTTGGCTTCCTTCCAAAAACCCTCGAATGCGTTCAGCAGTTTTTAACTGTCCCTTATGTGGTCTTACCAAATGTACCAATTCATCAAAGGGTTCAATCCGTCCATCAAAGGCATCCAAGGACATGCTTCCTATCAAATCGGCCAAATAGGATAACTTGTAGGATTTCAAAAGCAGATATACGCCATACGCGCCCATAAACTGTGTCCCATTCAAGAGTGCCAAACCTTCCTTGGACTGCAAGGTGATGGGTTCCCAATTGAAACGATCCAACACGTCCTTGGCATCACAAATGTCACCATTATAATAGACTTCACCCTTCCCTATCAATGGCAACGCCAAATGTGCCAATGGCGCCAAGTCGCCTGAAGCGCCCAGAGACCCCTGAGTGTAAATCACGGGCAAAATATCATGGTTGTAAAAATCAATCAGCCTTAAAACGGTTTCGACCTGTACGCCACTATGCCCATAACTCAAGGATTGGATTTTAAGCAGCAGCATTAATTTAACGATAGGCTTAGGCACCTTATCACCAATGCCACAAGCATGGGACATCACCAGATTTTCCTGTAGCTGTGTGAGTTTATCTTTTGAAATCTTTACATTGTAAAGCGACCCAAACCCTGTATTGATGCCGTAAATGGGCTCCTCTTGATCCTGCATTCTTTGGTCAAGATACTTTCTGCATTTTGAAATGTTCTCAATGGCTTCCGCAGAAAGTTTCAGCTTTTTATCGGAAACAATGATGTCATTGATTGTTGTAAGTTCCAAAACTTTGGAGGCTATGTCGTGAAAGGTATCCATCGAAGAATTTTAATGCCCAAAATTCAGCATTACCCATCTATTATGCAACAAATGTTGATAATTAATCGGGTTTTGCCACGAATACACGAATTTCCGTTCTTACCAAGGCCTCCAAGCCTTCAAAGGCTTGGAATTCGTGTAATCTTTAGTGCTTTTTTGACTTTTAATAGGTAAGGCATGTTCGTATATATATTTTTCTAAAATATTTATGAAAATTTCACGAATTTATCAAGAAATGATTCGTGAATTAGTGGCGTTTTAAAAATGTGAGTACACTGTAGCTGACCGGCAGGCAGGCTTTAGGATTGAAGGCAAAGAATGAAGATTTAAATCCATGCCGATTTCTAAATTATCAAAACCCACAACAGGTGTTCAGTGCAATAATGGTGTTTACAGACCTAACAGCCCCGAAGTTTCGGGATCGAAACCTGTTAGGTCTTCACCACTGTTAATAATTAATAAAATCTAAGTTAAAATGATTTCAAACCCCTATTTTTGAAAAAATAAAAAAAATT
Organism: Flavobacteriaceae bacterium; assembly: GCA_036396455.1. Classification (GTDB taxonomy): domain Bacteria; phylum Bacteroidota; class Bacteroidia; order Flavobacteriales; family Flavobacteriaceae; genus Geojedonia. Next base: position 2,256 of record DASWKU010000085.1, on the reverse strand, counting down.
ATACATGAGACCACTATTTATTTTGTTCTTTACAATCGTATTTGTGTCCTGTAACAAGGACCCAAAAATAGATTATGCTTTATTATCAGGAAAAGCTGAAAACACAACAAGCAATACTGTTGTCATTGAAAAGGGGGATTTCAACAAAGAGATTCCAATTGAAACAGACGGCACCTTTGCAGATACCCTTAAATTGACCGAAGCCGGATTTTATACCTTAAGCATTGGCAGGGAACAAACTTCGGTGTACCTAAAAAACGGATTCGACATCCATTTCACTATTGATACCAATCAATTTGATGAAACCATTTCATATACAGGAACAGGGGCATCAGAAAACAATTATCTGGCTGCCAAACAATTGAACATTGAAAAATATACAGCAAATCCCCAAGAGTTTTATAGCTTGGACGAAGCTGCCTTTAAAATTAGAGTGGATAGCCTGAAAGCCGGCAATGCATCGCTTTTGACAGGGCTTTCAGATGCTGATACCGATTTTATCACCTACGAAACCCAAAATCTTGAATACGATGCCTATGCCCTATTGAATAGATATGAAAACAATCATGGCTATTATGCTAAAGTTGAAGACTTTAAAATTTCAGAAGAATTTCTGCCGGAAGCTTTAAAAAATTTAACCTATGACGATGCCGAAGCCTATAACAGGTCATCATCCTATAAAAGTATGGCATTCAGTACTGTTTTGGACAAGCTGTTTGGCACCATAGGGGATGATTATTTAAGTGCCACTCCTGAAAATTTAAAAGACATTTCGAACCTTAAAATTCCTGCCCTTAAAAACGAGATTGTTGGATATTTGGGCAGTTTTTTGGTGTCACCGGGAAATCCCAACATGAAACGTGTTTACGAATTTTTTCTGGCAAACACCACCGATGAAAAGATAAAGACCAAACTCAATGAGGTTTATGAAAAGGGCAAGGATTTGGTCAGAGGAAATCCTTCGCCCCAATTTACAAACTACGAAAATCACAAAGGTGGGACTATGTCGTTGTCCGATCTTAAAGGAAAATATGTGTATATCGATGTTTGGGCCACCTGGTGCGGGCCATGCAAACGGGAAATTCCTTCGCTTAAAGAAGTCGAAAAACAATTTCATGGTAAAAATATAGCGTTTGTAAGCACTTCCATTGATGTGGCCAACGACCATGACAAGTGGTTTGCCATGGTGAATGAAATGAGCCTTGGTGGCACGCAACTTTTTGCCGATAATGATTGGAAATCTCAATTTGTAGTGGATTATGCCATTGAAGGCATTCCACGTTTTATTTTGGTGGACCCTGACGGAAATATTGTAAGTGCCGATGCTCCAAGACCGTCCAACCCTAAACTTGTTGAATTGTTTATTTCATTAAAAATATAATTCAAATACCCGTCGTGCATTTTGAACAGATTTCCTCGATTATTTCCCCTCCCTAAAGGGTGTGAATCGAAGAAATCTTCATTCCATCCCTGCCTGCCGGCAGGCAGGCTTTAGGATTGGAGGTGAAGAATGAAGATTTAGATCCATATTAATTTCAAAATTATCAAAATGTACAACGAATTTCAAATATATTTTCATATCAAAAATGCCGTTCGATTGAGCGGCATTTTTTACTTTCAACATGAATAATAGATAAGCAATCTAATGCCGAAAATCCTCTTACCCTAACCCTAAAGGGCAAGGATTTTCTGAATCCTATGTTGTTTCACAAAGAATTTTTCCAACCTTCAGGGTTGGGGAACAGAAAAATTCGGATTTTTTGCTTATCCATTATTCACGTTATCCTATTAAAAAAGCCACTCAATAAGCGGCATTTTTTGTTTATATCCATCTATTAACTTGAGTTCGATTATTATTGTATTGATATTCTGTGGGTTTTAATTTATTTGAAAAAATCCTTTGCGTTCTTGGCGGCTTTGCGCGCCATTTTTCTTGCAAAGGCGCAAAGCAGGTAAGTATTGAAATTCCTTGATTATGCCCATTCCATAAAAGAACACTGATGACGCAGATTTGCTAGATTTTCACTGATATAAACTGCGCGAATCATAAGAATCAGCGTTACCTGCCCGCCGGCAGGCAGGTCAGCGTTCCATTATTTTATTGATTCTGTCAGGTGTAATTCACATGGTCAATCATTTCGGTTGGTATTGAAATTCCTTGATTACGCCCATACCATAAAAAGAACACTGATGACGCAGATTTGCTAGATTTTCACTGATATAAACTGCGCGAATCATAAGCATCAGTGTTACCTG
>DASWKU010000084.1:0-3860 GCA_036396455.1 Flavobacteriaceae bacterium | reverse complement strand
TAAAGGTAAAATAGAATTCACCGAAAACAAACTGGATCATTTTGATGCTGTTATTGCAACGGGAAGCAATAATACCGCACGTTATTTTGAATACTATTTTAAAAATAAGCCTTCCGTCATAAGAAAAAACAGAAATTCAGTCGCCATATTAACTGGAAATGAACGTGAAGACGATTTAAAATTGCTTTCTGAAGATATTTTTAGATATTATGGTTTGGGCTGTAGAAACGTGTCCAAATTGTTTGTCCCAAAAAGCTACGATTTTCAACTGTTTTTTAACGCCATGTACGATTGGAATCCCATAATCAACCATAACAAGTATGCCAATAATTACGATTATAACAAAGCCGTATATTTAATGAGCGAATTCAATATTCTGGATAATGGGTTTTTAATGATCAAGGAAGATGAAAATTATGCGTCGCCAATTTCCACTGTTTTTTATGAATATTATGAATCAATTGACCAGCTAAAATCGAAATTGGTAAACGATAAAGAACACATACAATGCACCGTCTCAAAACATGTTTTGGATTCCGAAATCCCTTTTGGTAAAACCCAAAAGCCGGAACTTTGGGACTATGCAGACGACGTGGATACTATTGAATTTTTGTTAAAAATATAGTGGATAAATTATCATTTTAATAACACAAAATAGACAATTAATTAGCACCTTTGCATCGTCAAAAATTGAAATACAAACAAACAAATGAAACGAGCAAATATGTTATTTTCTGTTTCGTCAGAATTTTAATTGTGAGTTCCATTTGACAAAAAATAAAATATAAACTATAAACTAACAAATGAAACATCCATTATTTAATTCCAAACACATAGAGGGATAATTACAGATGTTACATGTGACCTTTGAAAGACAATAAATATTTACACATGAAACGACATAATTTTAGTGCAGGACCATCAATTTTAAATAGAGAGGTCATTGAAAAAGCTTCAGAAGCAGTATTAAATTTTGATAATGGTCTGTCATTGCTGGAGATTTCACATCGCAGCAAAGCTTTTGTTGATGTTATGGAAAATGCCCGAGCCTTGGCTTTGGAATTGTTAGGTCTGGAAGGCAAAGGTTACAAAGCTCTGTTTTTACAAGGTGGCGCAAGCACACAATTTATGATGGTTGCCTTAAATCTGTTGGAAAAACGTGCAGGTTACCTAAACACAGGAACTTGGGCCAACAACGCCATAAAAGAAGCAAGGATTTTTGATGATATTTACGAGGTAGCTTCTTCCAAAGATGCGAATTATAATTATATACCTAAAGGTTATGATATTCCTGAGGATTATGATTATTTTCACTGCACTTCAAACAACACCATTTTTGGGACCCAATTGAAAGAATTTCCGGATTCCCCTATTCCAATGGTCTGTGATATGAGTAGTGACATCTTCTCAAAAACTTTGGATTTCACCAAATTTGATTTAATATATGCCGGAGCTCAAAAAAATATGGGCCCAGCAGGTACAACACTCGTTGTAATAAATGAGGACATTTTAGGGAAAGTCTCTCGAAAAATCCCTTCGATAATGGATTATAAAGTACATATCGACAAAAGCAGTATGTTCAATACGCCTCCTGTTTTCGCAGTATATGTCTCCATGTTGACCCTCGAATGGTTGAAAAGCATTGGCGGCATTAAAGCCATAGAAAAAGAAAACGAGAAAAAGGCACAATTGATTTATTCTGAAATTGATTTAAACCCATTATTCAAAGGTTTTGCGGTCAAGGAAGACCGTTCAATCATGAACGCCACCTTCACCCTGACCAATGAAGATTTAAAAGAAACCTTTGAAACAATGGTCAAGGAAGCCGGAATAAGTGGGATTAATGGCCACCGCAGTGTTGGTGGGTATAGAGCATCCATGTACAATGCATTGCCTTTGGAAAGCGTTGGCGTATTGGTAGATGTGATGAGCGAATTGGAACGGAAAGCATAGCCCATCCTCAATCCCTGCCTGACGGCGAGGCAGGCTTACCACCCGCCTGCCGGACGGGCAGGAGGGGAAGAAAATTATTGGGGTGCATGAAATATTAATTTAGATTCCCACTTTCGTGGGAATAAAAAAATAGATTTTTTTTATGAAAGTATTAGCAAATGACGGAATTTCAAAAAGTGGTATAAAGGCTTTGGAACAAGGTGGATTTGAAGTCATTACCACCACCGTTGCACAAGAACAATTGGCAAATTACATCAATACCAACGCCATTGTTGTGTTATTGGTAAGAAGTGCTACGACAGTTCGCAAAGATTTAATTGACGCCTGTCCAGGTTTAAAAATCATTGGACGCGGTGGTGTTGGAATGGACAATATTGATGTTGAATATGCCAAAAGCAAAGGGATAGAGGTCATTAACACACCAGATGCTTCATCACATTCGGTTGCCGAATTGGTATTTGCCCATTTATTTGGACTGGTTAGGTTTTTGCACAATTCCAATAGAGAAATGCCTTTGGAAGGCGACACTAAATTTGGAGAGCTTAAAAAAGCCTATGCCAAGGGAACGGAATTGAAAGGCAAAACCTTGGGCATCTTGGGTCTTGGACGCATTGGTCAAGCCACCGCAAAAGTTGCTATTGGAGCAGGTATGAAAGTTATCGCCTATGATCCATTTATCGATAAGGCAAATTTGGAATTGGAATTTTTTGATGGACAGACCTTAAGCTTCGAAATAAAGACCATTTCAAAGGAAGAAGTCATCAAACAATCCGATTTTATCACCCTGCATGTTCCGGCTCAAAAGGATTATGTGATTGGTAAAGATGAATTCAAAGTGATGAAGGATGGTGTCATTATAGTCAATGCCGCAAGAGGTGGTGTGATTGATGAAGTCGCTTTGGTACAAGCCATTCAGGATGGCAAGGTAGCCCGTGCTGCTTTGGACGTTTTTGAAAAAGAACCCAAACCGGAAATACAATTGCTAATGAATTCAGCACTATCCCTTACACCTCATACTGGAGCCGCAACCAACGAAGCCCAAGACCGGATTGGAACCGAGTTGGCTTCACAAATCATAAGTATCTTAAAAACAGAAAAGGTTTAAGTTAACCATATAAAATAATCCTAAGCCCATGATCAAACCATTCATGGGCTTTTTTTTGTGTTAAATTCACTTAAAAACAGGTTCTATTGGACATAATTTTTGTATTTTTAGTAAAAAGCTAAGCCATGAAAACTTTTGTTGCCTTTTTGTTGATTTTAGGACTTATTTGGAGTTGTGGTCCATCCCATAATCTTGTTAGTGCAAATTCAGAAACCAATACTACGGAACAGGATACCGTTAGGATAGCCAATGATGATATTGAATATGAAATCATCATTATCGAACCAGGATTTAATACATGGCTGGCATCTGTTGCAAAACCAGAGGGATATTATTCACAATCTTTTTTGGAAAGTAGAAACCGGATTTTGGTACAGGCTTGGAACGACCGCGTTTTACAGCCCTTTGCCTATAATCCAAATCTTTACGAAATGCAGATTGATTATCAACCAAATATTGATTATGGTTATGAAGTTAATTATAAACTCTACAATTATTTCGTTTATTTCCAACTCACCTATAAACAACGTTTGGCAGGATTTGTACCTAGAATTTAAATTGACGCTTTAAGAAATCTGGACAGATTTAATTACACTTTGGAATTACTAAAGAAATCTTAAACCGATCTTCACACTGGATATTATTTATTAATATTGGTGGGTGAAAATTCATGTTTTTAATAATTGCAAAAAATTAAGCAACATATTGGATTCAAAATTGCGACGCTAACTTTAGTGTTGGCTTTGCTTACACCTACTGCTGTCAAATTCATTCACGTTTTCAGCCACCATAAACACGGGAT
>DASWKU010000083.1:0-3797 GCA_036396455.1 Flavobacteriaceae bacterium | reverse complement strand
CATGACAAAAATTCAATTTCAATAACTCCTCGCTTTGTTGCCCCGGCCCTAAAGGGTGCAAATCGAGGAAAATCAGGCTCCCTTTAGGGTTGGGGTCATACTGATTTTCCGATTAAATTGTTCTAAAAACAATTTTTTGTCATGTACACAGCGTTGATCATTATTAATTTTTCATTGTTAATTGCTAATTGTTAATCGTAACTCCGTTCTCCAAATATACTGCTTCCAACCCTGATCATGGTGCTTCCACATGCAATGGCCAACTGATAATCACCGCTCATGCCCATGGAAATGGTTTTGGGTTTAAAGTTAAAAGTTTCAAGCGACTTCAACTCCTCAAAAGTGGACTTTAACAGCTCAAATTCCTTTTTAATTTGCGTTTCGTCATCAGTGAAGGTGGCCATGCCCATAACCCCAACAATACAAACGTTTTTTAGTTCTGAAAATTCCTTGGATTGCAAAATATCTCTCGCATCCAGGTCACCCATTCCAAATTTGGAATCTTCTTCGGCAATCTTAATTTGGAGCAAACACTTGATGATTCTATTGTACTTTAATGCTTGTTTGTTGATTTCCTTCAACAGTTTAAAATTATCCACTCCATGTATCAAACTTACAAATTCAGCCATGTATTTCACTTTGTTGCTCTGTACATGGCCAATCATCTGCCACTCCACATCCTTGGGCATTTGCCCTTGTTTCTCAACCATTTCCTGGATTTTGTTTTCACCAAAAATACGCTGGCCCGCATTGTAAGCCTCCATTAAATCACTAATGGGCTTGGTTTTGGAAACAGCAACCAAAGTGATATGCTTTGGAAGTTGGGATGTGATATGTTTAAGGTTTTGTTGTATTGACATTTATAAAAGTTGATATGTGTATCTGTCTATGCTCTGCTATGTATTTGTAAATTCAATATTTTAAAAAGTCTGCACAAATAAACGAATAAACAATTAAACGGTTAAACAATTAAACGAATAAACGAATAAACGAATAAACGAATAAACAATTAAACCAATAACGCATCTTTAAAATTCATAAATGGTGACGCCACTTCTCAATTTGGGTTCGATAAAGGTACTTTTCGGAGGCATTTTTAGCCCGTCATCTGCAATTTGCTTGAGTTCTTCAATACTAACGGGAACCATACCAAAGCCCACTTTAAATTCTCCATTATCGATACTGCTTTTTACATTTACCACATTTTTTTTTCCATTGCTGTACATAATTCGGTGATCGTTGCGCAAATCTTCAATACCCAATACGGGTTGTAAAATGGTTTTATACAGTATTTGTGAATCCAATGCATCCAACGAATTATTAAATTCATAAGACGTTTTGCGTAGGTATAATGAATAGAACTCACCTTCCAGATACATGCTAAAATGATGTTTTTTTGTAGGTTTATAAGGTATTTTTCCCCTGTTTTCAATTCTATAGAATGTATCCAAGTGAATCAGAAATTCTTCTTTGGTCAATCCATTAAGGTCTTTTACCAGTCGGTTGAATTCATGGATGTGCAATTCTGATTCTGGAATTAAAAAGGACATGAAAAAATTGTAAGGCTCTTTTCCTGTATGGTTTGGGTTATTTTCTTTTCTGTCCTTATACAGCAAATAGGAAGATGCCGAACGGTGATGCCCATCGGCGATGTAAAGAATCGGAATTTGTTCGAACGCCTTGGTTATATTGTCAATGGTTTTATCGTCTTCAATGGACCATAAATAATGCGTGTCGCGAAATGTTGTTGTAAATTCAAATTCCGCACGTTCCTTTTGAATCCCATCGATAAGGTGCGATATCATAGCATTGTCAGGATAGGTGAGGAGCACGGGCTCTGCATTGAAGCCAACGGTCTTGAGGTAATCCTTAAAGATATGTTCCCGATATTCAATGGTTTCTTCATGTTTCCTTATGATGTTGTTCTCGTAATCCTCGGCACTTGCCGCAGCCACAATACCGTTATAAACCTGTTTGTCCCTGTCTACAATTTTGTAAACGTAATAACTTGGTTTTTTATCCTGAACAAAAACATCATCTTCCTTAAATTCCAAATACCGATTCCTTACCAATGTATAGCGTTCAGGGCCTGTAATTTTTCTGTCATACTTGTAGCCTGGATTGATAACATGTAAAAATGAAAACGGATTGTAATCCAACCGTGCCTCACGTTCTTTTTTTGTATAGGTTTGATAAGAACGTGAAGCCACCAAGCTCACTTTGTCCCTGGTGGGCCGTACTGCTTTAAACGGAATTATTTTTGCCATAGTTTTTTGAAATTGTCATTACGAGGAGCAAAGCGACGTGGTAATCTGTTTCATTACATTGAGATTGCCACATCACGCATATAGCGTGATTCGCAATGACATTCTTATTACATTAAAAACTGCTTCGCTACTTTTTCTGCTTTTTTGCTTTCAGAATAATCGTAAAACCCCCCCCCGGATTTTACGCCCAATTTTCCGGCCCTGACCATATTTACCAATAACGGGCATGGGGCATATTTTGGATTTTTAAAGCCATCATACATCACATTCAAAATAGAAAGGCAGACATCCAAACCGATAAAATCGGCCAGTTGCAAAGGTCCCATGGGATGTGCCATACCCAATTTCATGACTGTATCGATTTCTTCAACTCCGGCAACGCCATTGTATAGCGTTTCAATGGATTCATTGAGCATGGGCATTAAAATTCTGTTGGCAACAAAGCCTGGATAATCCTTGACTTCCACAGGAATTTTACCGAGGGTTTTGGACATGTCCATAATGATTTCCGTGACTTCATCGCTGGTGTTGTAACCTCTGATGATTTCAACCAATTTCATGATGGGCACAGGGTTCATAAAATGCATCCCAATCACCATTTCGGGCCGTGAGGTTACCGAAGCAATTTGTGTAATGGAAATCGATGATGTATTGGTAGCCAATATGGTATCATCGGGACAATCCTTATCGAGTTGTTTGAAGATGTTCAGTTTCAACTCCAAATTTTCAGTGGCCGCCTCAATCACCAGGCCAGCATATTCAACACCTTCGGTAATATTGTCGAAGGTGGTAATGTTACCTAAAGTTTCTTGTTTCTCGGTTTCAGTCATGGAACCTTTGGCAATCATTCGGTCCAAATTTTTGGTAATGGTCTTTATGCCTTTTTTAAGTAAAGTGTCGTTGATATCAATAAGTTGAACTTTAAAACCCGATTGCGCAAAAGTATGTGCAATGCCGTTTCCCATGGTTCCGGCTCCGATGACTGCGACGTTTTTCATAAAAAAATTTATTTTTATTCCCTTGAACCCTGATTTTTATTGGAAGGGAATTTTGTTATTTACGTATTATTATTTTTTGCCACGATCCCGATAGCTCCCGATAGCTATCGGGACGGGACACAAATGTTTTTATATAATTTTTAAATTTTTAATTATAGATTGTGTATCATAAAACCAAGAATATTAGTGCATTAGTGACATATTAAAATTGATTGATAATCATCGTGGCAACCCGCAAAGCTTCCGTGCCATCATGAAGCGTTACCACTGGTGTTGAATTATTATTTATAGCATCAGCAAAGGTTTCCAGTTCATCCAAAATGGCATTGTTGTTTGGAATGTTCGGATTATCAAAATAGATTTGTTTTTTTACCCCTTCAGCATTTTGAAGGATCATGTCGAAGTCTCCTGGAATTTTTGGTGCATCCTTCATTTTGACCACCTCACATTTCTTCTCCAAAAAATCTACAGAGATATAGGCATCTTTTTGAAAGAAACGGGATTTGCGCATGTTCTTTAGAGAAATCCTGCT
>DASWKU010000082.1:0-1781 GCA_036396455.1 Flavobacteriaceae bacterium | reverse complement strand
TGATCGCTTCTCTTTGGTCATCTGTAAGATTGGCTTCAGAGTGCAATCCCAAATAGGTATAGGATTCCAATGGCATTTCCTTATCTTCTACCATTTCAACAGTTTCTTTAAACTTTTTGTTTTGAATAGCAATAGGTCTATTTGTAAATTCTGAATAATTGAGATGCCTTTTGCCGTCTGTAATATGATTATTTAACCACCAAGCTACTGGTTGCACATTGGCGTACCATGAATACTCCGTTTTGTTGAAATGGCAATCGTAGCAAGATACTTTAAGAATTTGATTGACATGATCCGGCAACTCATATTTTGTGGAAATATCATAAGTGAGATCATTGGACATATTTTTTTCGGGGCGGAAAAATTGAATGACAACCAATAGGATGACAAGTACTATCAGTATTTTTTTAGCATAATAAATTATAAATTAAGTTGGTGACACGATATAGATAAAAATGATTTGCAATAAGACTCCATTTTCAAAATAAGGTTTAATTACCATTTAGGTTTTATTTCCAATCAAGGTCAATAAATCCATTTTTAAAACACAAATGTTAATTTAATTCCATTTTTAACATTACTTTTTCATAACCTTAACACTTGGTATTAAATTCAAGTTAAACCGTTTTTCAAATTCTTTTAAAGGCTTCTGTTTATCGTAATTTTAAAATGAACAAAATATTAATTTAAAAACCTTTTAAAAATGGAAAATTTAAGCAAAAAACGGATTGCAATCCTTGCAACCAATGGATTTGAAGAAAGCGAATTAAGTGTCCCTAAAAAAGCTTTGGAACAAGCTGGTGCCCACGTTGATATTATCTCTGAAAATGAAGGAAACATAAAATCGTGGACCAATGGCAATTGGGGCAGAACGTACCAAGTGGATGAGACCTTAGACCATGTCACCCAAAACAATTATGATGCATTAATGTTACCAGGGGGCGTCATGAATCCTGATACTTTGAGAAGGAATAAAAAAGCCGTGACGTTTGTAAGATCATTTTTTGAAAACAAAAAGCCCGTAGCAGCTATTTGCCATGCACCTTCGTTATTGGTTGAAGCCGATGTACTAAAAGGCCGTAAGTTGACCTCTTACAGCTCGATAAAAAAAGATATAGAAAATGCAGGAGCCCATTGGGTAGACAAAGAAGTTGTGGTTGATGACGGCTTGGTTACCAGCAGAAACCCAAATGATCTATCGGCGTTTAATGCCAAGTTGATTGAAGAAATTTATGAACATAAGCAGGCAAGACAGATGGCATGACCCGAATAATAAATAATGTAACAAACGTGAGTCTAAAAAATTCACGTTTTTTTTGTGAATAAACTATGTGTATAAAATAAGAACAATATTGATTTGGTAAAATAGGAAAACCAGTTGTTTTGCAACTGGTTTTCTTGGTAGCGCTAACAGAAAAAATGTCGAACAGAATAGTCACAGAGTTAGAGAAGTTTTCCTTATTTATCAATAATTAAGAGGAAGGATATTTTTAAAACCCAGAGGGCCCGCCTGCCGGCAGACAGGCTTGACCTCTATAGCATGGTGCCGTGGGTAGAGGAGCCAGCTAATTTGTGCTTTCCTTTTTTTAATTACAATCCATTATGTTTTTCAAAAAGTTTAAAAATGAACTACCTTGACACAGAGCGTACGAGGTATCAGAATCAAGACCGCTACGCTACAAGAATCAAGAAACTAGAGCTTTTCTGAACTTCCCTGAATAGAGTTGACCGTTTTTAAACATTAATTTCATTGTTAAAAATAGTTATTGATTGTTGATGAA
>DASWKU010000081.1:0-1904 GCA_036396455.1 Flavobacteriaceae bacterium | reverse complement strand
AATGACAGCATCTACATAGTCCAAATATCGGTCTTTATAATAAATGGTTGGTTTTTCCTTTTCAATAATGATGTCACATTTTAAAGGGTCTATAACCTCAACTAAATGGTTTCGTTTTTCACCTTCATCTACAAGACGCTGCGTTGAATATAGATCTGGATTTCTAGATAAAATGACGATGTTCATACTTGTTTTTGACTATAAGATTGATTTTCCAAATCCACATCGACAAGAAATTTTTTCTTTAAAAATTGTCTTCCAATCAATACCGGAAATTTCATATCGTCTCTTGTGCTTAAAGTTAAGTTAATCCTATAAATTTTTCCAAAGAATATGATGTCAGATTTTATTTTGAAACGATTTTCCTTAAAACCATTGCTGCTTTTTACATTTGTACAAGAGTAGTTTTCAAAAATAATGTCCTTACTTTTAAAGTTTGCATGGCCTATACTACTGAAAGAACATCGAAGCATATTATGTTCTTCAATTATTTGGGTACAATGTATTGCCGAAGTGTACGCACCAGTATCAATTTTGACATCCACGTCAAACAGGTTTAACTTTGGAAAGTCAACTTTATCGACTCTACCTATTATTTTTTTGTTCATGTATTCGAAATATAAAAAGTGGCGCAAGGTAACGATAAAGATAATTCAAAACGTATGTTTTTTACGTAAATTTAAGATTATGATAATATGAATTGATACCTTTGAATTCATGCAGAAACCTACCTTGGAGATACAATTGCAAACCTTACCACACCAACCCGGAGTGTATCAATATTTTGATGCGGATGGAAAGATTTTGTATGTGGGAAAAGCCAAGGATTTAAAAAAACGGGTGAGTTCCTATTTTACAAAACAGCATGATTATGGCAAAACCAAGGTATTGGTCAAAAAGATTGCAACCATAAAACATATTGTTGTTGCAACCGAAACGGATGCCCTGTTATTGGAAAACAACCTCATCAAAAAATATCAACCTCGTTATAACGTGATGCTCAAAGACGATAAATCCTATCCTTGGATCTGTGTTAAAAATGAACGTTTTCCCAGAGTGTTTTCTACAAGGCGGGTCTACAAAGATGGATCGGAATATTTTGGCCCTTATACCAGTATGAAAACGGTTCATACACTTTTGGATTTGATAAAAGGGCTATTTCAATTACGAACTTGTAATTATGATCTATCACAAGAAAAAGTTGAAGCAGGAAAATATAAGGTATGTCTGGAATACCATTTAGGAAATTGTAAAGGGCCTTGTGAAGGTCTGCAGACTGAAACGGACTACGAAGAGAATGTAAAGGCGATACGTGAAATTTTAAAAGGAAATTTTAAGGATTCCTTATCGCAATTCAAAAAGCAAATGAAGCAATGTGCATCGCAAATGCAATTTGAAGATGCCCAAAAAATTAAGGAGAAAATCGATATTCTAGAAAATTATCAAGCCAAATCCACGATTGTCAATCCAAAAATCAGCAATGTTGATGTGTTTTCCATTGTGAGCGATGAAAGTTACGGCTATGTCAACTTTTTGCAATTGTCCTATGGTTCCATTATTCGTTCCCACACTCTGGAAATCAAAAAGAAGCTTGATGAAACCGACCAAGAACTTTTGGAATTGGCAATAACCGAAATTAGGCAACGTTTTCACTCTAGATCAAAAGAAATCTATGTGCCATTTCATGTAGGATCAGGAGAAGATATTAAAGTAACAGTTCCACAGTTGGGAGACAAAAAACGAATTTTAGAATTATCTGAACGTAATGCCAAATATTACCGAATGGAGCGCTTTAAACAAGTCAAGATTACGGATCCTGACAGGCATGTCAATAGGATCATGGCACAGATGAAAACGGATTTACGGTTGCAAGTGGAGCCTCGCCATATTGAATGTTTTGACAA
>DASWKU010000080.1:0-4211 GCA_036396455.1 Flavobacteriaceae bacterium | reverse complement strand
CCGATCTATTGGGATTTTGATTGCTCTGCAGATCAATAATTGAAGACCCATTTACAACTTAACAAAAAAATATTACCCATAATTAAAAAATATTTATTTACTTTGCATTTCAAAGTACTTTAATATGGATTCAAAAGATTATTTAAAAGACATCAGCGAGATAAAAAATTTGATGAACAAATCGTCCCGTTTTATTTCATTAAGTGGTTTATCCGGTATTCTTGCAGGGATTTATGCACTTATTGGAGCCGCCATTGCCTATTGGTTGGTGACAAACTCCGGTAATGGGTATTTGGCCCTTGACGGTACAATTTTTAGATGGGTCATGTTGGATTTATCCTTGATCGCTTTGTTGAGCATTGTTACCGGAATATATCTAACCACAAAAAAGGCCAGAAAGCATGGCGAAAAAATATGGGACAGCACTTCAAAGCGTCTGGTCATCAATTTTTTAATTCCACTCATAGTAGGTGGTCTTTACATTTTAACCATTTTGGGGCAGCAAAAATATGGGCAAACCGCGGCATTGATGCTCATTTTTTACGGATTGGCTTTAGTGAATGCTTCAAAATATAGTTTAGGGGATATTCGGTATCTTGGTTTTATAGACATTATTTTGGGCTTAATTTGTGCTTTGTTTCCCGGTTATGGATTTTGGCTTTGGGTATTGGGCTTCGGCATAATGCACATCGTTTACGGTACTTGGATGTATTTTAAATATGACAAAAATAACCCAACACATAAATTTTAAAAAATGGATGAAATGATCTGTGTACATGACAAAAAATTGTTTTTAGAACAATTTAATCGGAAAATCAGTATGACCCCAACCCTAAAGCTTGCCTGCGGCAGGCAGGGGAGCCTGATTTTCCTCGATTTGCACCCTTTAGGGCCGGGGCAACAAAGCGAGGAGTTATTGAAATTGAATTTTTGTCATGTACTTAATAAAATGATTGCTCAAAACAAAAGATTATTAGGTATTGTACTTTCTGTAACATTAATAGTAATGATACCATTTATAGCTATGCAGTTTTCAAACGAGGTAAACTGGTCGTCGTCAGACTTTATCATAGCTGGATGTCTATTACTAGGAACTGGTTTAATATTAGAGCTTGTTATAAGGAAAGTGAGAAAAAAAAGAACACGAATGGTGCTATTGATAGCCATTTCAACAATACTTCTGCTAATCTGGTTGGAACTCGCCGTTGGAATTTTTGGTACACCTTTGGCAGGAAGTTAAACAATAATGGGCTTAATTACCAATATAAACAAAGTTTTTGACCATCGCATTAGATTGGGCATCATGTCCATTTTGATGGTGAATGAGTATGCCGATTTTAATACACTTAAGGAATTATTGGATGTTACCGATGGCAACTTGGCGAGTCACGCCAAAGCTTTGGAGCATGCAGAATATATAACTGTGGAAAAACAATTTATTGGCAGAAAGCCAAACACCCGCTACTCCACCACAAAACTAGGGAGAGATGAATTTAATAAACACATTGACGCACTTGAAAAATTAATCAATACACAATAATATTTTTTTAAACTTTTACTTTGAAATACAAAGTACTTTAATTTATACAATATGGAAAACACAAACACACAACCGCAAAACAAATTTGGCAATTGGCTAAAAACGTCCATTACTGCCAGAATGCTCATGGTAGGGTTTTTAACCATTATCCTTTTAATTCCACTGGCATTCATAGAAGATTTAATAACTGAACGCTCCAAGAGACAGCAAAGTGTCATTGAGGAAATAAATGAACAATGGGGCAATGAAGTCCTGATTTACGGACCCATTCTAAAAGTACCTTATAAAACCTTTATTGAAAAGACCGTTACGGACAAGACCACAAAAAAAACCTATACGGAAACCATTGAAGACATCGACTACGCCTATTTTTTTCCTGAAAAATTAAACATCAATTCCAACATCAGTCCTGAAATAAAAAAAAGGGGCATTTATACCACGGCAGTCTATAAAAGCGAAATGGATATAAAAGGCTCATTTTCACAACCAAACTTTAAGGACACCGAAATCCTTCCCGAACATATTTTATGGAACAAATCGAAAATCATTGTGCAATCCTCTAACGTAAAAGGCGTCAATCAAGCCAATATCAAAATCAATGATTCCGACTTTGCCATGAGTGCGAAATATGAAAAATCAAAACGAAATGCCTACGAAGATATAACGATGTACACGCTGGAAACCAATTATCTCGGCATCGTTGATTTTGCAACGATAAAATCCATGTCATTCAACATTAAACTGGACATTAAGGGAAGTGAACAAATTAGATTTATTCCCATAGGGAAACAAACAGAAGCCCAACTATCATCGGATTGGAAAACAGCAAACTTTTTCGGTGAGTTTTTGCCCTATAATGAAGATAAGATCTTAGAGGATGGTTTTGAGGCCAAATGGAACATATTGGATTTGAACAGACCCTTTTCGCAAGAGTATTTCACATATCTGCCAGATTTGAACGAATTTGCTTTTGGTGTCAATTTTAAGATTCCTGTTGACGAATACCAAAAAAGTGAACGTTCAACAAAATATGGCTTTTTGGTCATCGCATTGACCTTCCTGGTTTTCTTTTTAATCCAAACCTTAAGCAAAATCAATATTCATCCGTTTCAATATTTAATGATTGGGTTGGCACTCACCATGTTCTATACCTTATTGATTTCCATTTCAGAGCACAGCAACTTTTTAAAGGCTTACTTAATTGCAGGGATTTCGGTCATTGTTCTCATCACATTGTATTCAAAATCTATCTTAAAGACATTTAAGTTTCCCATATTCATTGGGTTTTCTTTAACCGCTTTGTACACCTTTATTTATGTCATCATTCAGTTGGAAAACTATGCCCTTTTGGTTGGAAGCATTGGTCTGTTCTTAATCTTGGCAATCATCATGTTTGTGTCCCGAAAAATTAATTGGGACAATGATTGATTTTATTGGTTAGCAACGTGTTCCCTCGCTCATTTCGAAAGTGAAAATGAGTGAGGTCAACACTAACTAAATCTCATATATCTATGTATAATTTTAGTCAAGTAAGTAAAATCGTGGCATTATTTAGTTTTGTAACAGGAACCATCTTATTTTCACTATACATCTATTTTGGAGAATCCCTTGTCACATTAGAGGTTGGATTTAAATTTGTAATTGCAGCCATTTTTATTAATTTATTTTTCTTTTTTGCCAATTTAATATTGGCAATGTTCAGTTATCAAAATAGAATTGTATTTTTAAAAACATGCGGTTTAATTTTATTAAACATACCGATTGCAATTTTTTATTTATATAACCCGTAGTGCATTATAAAAAAGTTGTACAAGCCGCTAAAAAGCAGTATATTGTATTGGTTATCAAATAAATACAATATGAACAACTTAAAAGCAAGTTACGGATTAATCTTGAAAGAATTACGTAAAATATCAAATAGAGAAAATTTCTATTTTAAGCCTATCACACCTAAAATATCTGATATAGAATTAATTGGCTTGATTAACTTGGCAGAATACAAATCGATAGATTCTGAACATCAATTATTTAGAGATTTAAAGGGAGCAAGTTAGATGGTTTGATAGAACGGAGCGTTTACAACAGGAGAAAGCGTAAACTTTTTCCTTATATGGAGCAAATAAGACAAAAAATGGCACATCGCTTTAATGGCCCTGAAAGCTATTTTGTAGCAGACAGTATGCCTCTGGAAGTACATAAATTATCCCGTTCTTCGCACAGTAAAATATGCAAGGAAACACCATACGCCCTTCCCAGCAGGGGATATTGTGCTTCACGGGGCTTACATTTTTATGGCTTTAAATTACACGCCGTTTGTTCTATTGAAGGGGTTTTTCAAAGTTTTGATTTGAGTCCTGCTTCGGTTCACGATATCCATTATTTAAAAGACATAAAACAGCAAATGTCTGATTGTGTTCTGCTTGGGGGCAAAGGGTACCTGTCTTCGGAAATTCAATTGGACCTGTTTGAATCGGTGAATGTTCGGTTGGAAACATCCAAAAGAAAAAACCAAAAAGATTACAGGCCACAATTCTACCCGTTCAAAAAGTACAGAAAAAGGATTGAAACACTTTTTTCTCAGTTATGTGACCAGTTCATGATAAGAAGGAATTATGCGAAGTCCTTCCAGGGTTTTAAAACAAGAATTTTAGCTAAAATAACAACGGTAACC
>DASWKU010000079.1:0-14497 GCA_036396455.1 Flavobacteriaceae bacterium | reverse complement strand
GCAGGCGTAGGAGCGGGACCCTTCCATTCACAGACCAATGAAGCTTGGTTTACCAAGACTCCCGGATTAAAAGTGGTCTATCCTGCATTTCCTTATGATGCAAAGGGCTTGTTGACAACAGCAATAAACGACCCCAATCCAGTATTGTATTTTGAACACAAGGCTTTGTATAGAAGTATAAGACAAGAGGTGCCAACCGATTATTTTACCATTCCGTTTGGTCAGTCTTCCCTGTTAAAAGAAGGCAATCAGGTGACGATTATCACTTATGGAGCCGGTGTGCATTGGGCCTTGGAAACGCTTGATAACAGCCCAGATATCAAAGCAGACCTGATTGATTTGAGAACCTTACAGCCCTTGGACACCGAAGCCATTTATGCCTCAGTCAAAAAAACAGGTCGTGCCATTATTTTACAGGAAGACTCCTTGTTTGGGGGTATTGCCAGCGATATTTCGGCATTGATTATGGAGCATTGTTTCGAGCATTTGGATGCTCCTGTTAAACGTGTGGCAAGTATGGAAACACCCATCCCGTTTGTCAACCAACTTGAAAATCAGTATTTGGCTGAAGGTAAATTTGAAAAAGCTTTAAAAGGGCTTTTGGCTTATTGATAATTAAAAATGCTCATTACCACACGAAAGCCCCGACACCTCGGGGGTGCGGCAGCGAAATGTTGGAGAACTTTTAGTTCAACCCCTTAGCCACAGCCTGGACCTCATCCAAAATCCGTAATAAATTACCGCCCCAAAGTTTGGCTATTTGCTCTTCGGTATAACCGCGTTTTACCAATTCCAAGGTTACATTAAAAGTTTCTGAGGCATCGTTCCAACCATCAATACCACCACCGCCATCAAAATCACTGCTGATACCCACATTGTCCATCCCTAATTTTTCGACCAAATAATCGATCTGGTTTACAAAGTCAACTACATTAACGGGTTCAATATAGTCTTCAGAACCTTTCATCTTTTCATCAGCAATTTTTATAATGTTGTTCTTTTTATTGATATAATCCATGACTTCATTTTCAGGCAAATTCTTTTCTATGTCATCAAAAGTCTCATACCATGGAATATCCAATGAATCTGCAACCATTTCTCTAACAGATTTCATTTTGGCATTTCTTTCATCCGATTTATCTTTATTCACAAATTCAGCAAGAGCAACGGTTTGTACAACCCCTCCATTGTCCTTCATCCATTGCAATTGCTCATCATCAAGATTTCGGCTTACATCACTTAACCTTCTAGCTGCAGAATGTGAAGCAATAATGGGTGCTTTGCTCAATTCTATCATTTGTCTCATGGCTTCCTTTGAGGGATGTGACACATCGACCATGATGCCCAAACGGTTCATTTCCTTGATGACTTCCTTGCCAAAATCACTCAACCCATCGTTTAACCAAACGCCAGTTTCTTCACCGGTGTGGCTATCGCTCAATTGGTTGTGCCCATTGTGTGCCAACGACATATAGCGACCCCCAAGATTGTAGAATTTTTCAACGTTTTTAATATCGGTCCCAATTGGGTAACCGTTTTCAATCCCTATCATGGCCACTTTTTTACCGGATTTGATAATACGTCTCACATCATCCGACGTGGTTGCCAGTTCAATTTGCTCCGGTGCAAATTCTTCCGTCAGTTTATGGATGGCAGTAAATTTGGCCGTGGCATTGTCATAAGCTTTCGCAAAACCTTCATCCGTTAAGGAATCCTGTGCCGTAAAAACGATAAACCAAGCAACATCCAAACCTCCAGCCACCATTTTCGGGATATTGACTTGGGTATCCAGGTTTTGTGAATAGTTTATGGAGTCCGTAAAATTTTTCACATCAATATCGTCGTGGGTATCCAAAGTAATGACATGTTCATGAATAGCTTTGGCACGTTCAATAAGTGCCAAGGAATCTTTGGTCGTTTCTGACGCATCAGAACTTTTGGAATCATTTTTACAGGACATAAATAGGATTGCTAAACAAATAGTGGTTAGAATAATTTTCATAAAGAAAGAATTGATTTTAAGGCGTGAATTTACAAAAAGCTAAATCAAAATTGCAACGGTTATTCATTTAAAATGTATATTTAAGATATGGTTGAAAGGATTACACAAATTATTTTAATGTTTTTAATATTGGGCTGTGAAGTGGAACCAGCCCCTAAATATGAATGGAAAACCATAAGGGTTACCGCAACCGCCTATAATTCAACCAAACGTCAAACCGAAGGCGATCCATTTATTGGGGCATTTGGCGACAGTCTTAAGCCAACTGTGAAAAGTATTGCGGTTTCAAGAGATTTGTATCGGCAGGGCCTTAAGCAGAATACTTTTGTAACCATTGAAGGCCTTAAAGGGGTTTATCTGGTAAAAGACAAAATGCACGAGCGCTGGAAAAACAAGATCGATATTTATATGGGAACCGACATCATTTCAGCCAAACGATGGGGCAGAAAAAAAGTGAACATTCACTATCGTGTGAAGGCCAAAGAAAACGAACCGATCTACTGAAATATGGCTTATTTTGTTTCCGCTTCAGTTAAGATAAAAGGGTAAGCTTCCCTAACAGATTCTATTTCAACTTTGGAAAGCGTTTTAGAATTTTTGTTTAAAATAGATTCACTATAAGTGCCCCTTAATTCATAATAGGCTTTGGTCAATTCGTCTTGAACGGCAATATAAAATTCATAAGACGTGAGTTTGTCATTTTGTAAAGATATAACGGCTTCTTTGGGGTTGTCTGAATATGTCGTCAAATGCTTCCCGTTGCAATAGGCACAGGTTCGGTCTCCATTATTGTCCAAAAAAGATTTTGTGATAGCTTTTAATTCTCCAAGTTGAATGAGATTGTTTTCAACAAAAATTTCATTTTTAGCATTTAAGACTATTCTCAAAATGTTACGTTCATTGATGGTTTTGGAACAGTCCACATTTGGCGGACAGAGTTTTGGGAGCTTTCTGTTGATGCCTTCATCAATTGAAATGGTTGTGGTGACCAAAAAGAAAATCAATAGCAAAAAGGCGATATCTGCCATGGAACCGGCATTGACGCTTGGGGATTGGTGACGTGATAATCTCATCATTGAAAGTGTTAAGAGTTTCTTAAAAAATTATCACAAAAACAATGCCGTAGCAATAAAAAAAACCAACATATATTCTATGCTGGTTTTCTTGATTTTTGATTGATGATTTTTTCTGACATCACTACCGAATAGTGTCTAAATCTGCATTAATGGTATGTGATGTATCCGTGATTTTCGATAATGATTTCATGGTATCTTGTTTTTTGACCTGCCTGCCGGCAGGCAGGTTGTTGGTGTTTTTAAATTTAGAATGTGCTTCTAAAACGTCTTTTACTGTTCCAAGTGTTGCTTTTACTGTTTTCTAAAGTTCTCATTTATTTTTAGTTTTTTTTAATTGATAATGTTTTGTATTAGAATAAGCTTCTATAACGTCTCTTACTGTTCCAAGTGTAACTTTTAGTGTTTTCAAAAGTACCTGATATTTGATTGTTGTTTAAAGTTCTCATTTTATTTATTTTTTAATTGATTTATACCATATAGACGACACAATTTTAAATATGTTACAGTACTATGTATAACAAAGTAATAATTTAACATTATTTAACAATGAGCTACCTCGACGCAGAGCGTACGAGGTATCAGAATCAAGACCGCTACGCTACAAGAATCAAGAAACTAGAGATTTTCGTCCAGACTCTTGGTTTTTTGCACAACCAGATTATCAAGACGCTACACCCGAGGCAGTCCCGATCCCGATGGCTATCGGGACTATCGGGACATCGGGGAATTATTTAGATTAAACAACTGAAAAATAGGAGTGTAGTGGCTCAAAAAAATGCCAAATTGACCAATGTGATTGAAAAAATGTCAGTTTTGGAACCATTTTGCGGTTTGGTATTTTCTTTGTTGGTCTAGTTATTGAAAATAAAGTCTAACTTAAAAATGATAAACATGAGCACTTTAGTAACAATGCCAAAAGGCAGAGAAATTACAAGAAAAAACAATGTTACGGGATTACCAAGTTTTTCATCTTGGTTTGATAACTTTTTTGAAAATAGTTTAGGAACAGAATTTCTATCCAATTTTAATACTGGAATCACACTTCCAGCGGTCAATATTAAAGAAACCAGTGACGAGTTTGTTTTGGAATTGGCCATTCCTGGAATGAAAAAATCTGATTTTACGATTGATGTGGAAAATAAAATATTGTCAATTGCTTCTGAAGTAAAACATGAAGACGAAGAAACCAAGGATCACTACACCAGAAGGGAGTTTGGTTATTCATCCTTTAAAAGGACCTTTACATTACCTGACAGTGTGGAATCCGATAAAGTAAAAGCCTCTTACAAAGATGGAATCTTCATGATAACATTACCCAAACGTGAAGAGGCCAAACAAAAACCTCCTAAACGTATTGAAATTTCTTAAAAGATTAAAACCGTAACTAAAGAGAAACTGTACAGTTTCTCTTTTTTTTTCAAATGTTTTTAACAATCCTGCCAAATAACCTTATAAAAGATTAATTTTGTGGGAATTTTTTTTGACGAAACTATAATATGCCGGCATCCGTAGAAGTACAAAATAACCAACAAACCAAAAAAAGTCTTTACGATTACCAGATTTCTGATCTTCATCGGATTTTTGAGGTGATGGAAAACACTCCGGATAATTATAATCTCCTTTACCAATTGCCGACAGGAGGTGGGAAGACCGTCATTTTTTCGGAAATAGTGAGGCGCTATATTAAAGATCATCAAAAAAAAGTCGTTATCCTAACACACCGAGTAGAGCTTTGTAAGCAGACTTCAAAAATGTTAACAGGTTTTGAGGTCAATAATAAAATCATTAACAGTAAAGTAAAGGATTTACCCGATCAAGACCAATATAAGTGTTTTGTGGCCATGGTCGAAACCTTGAACAATAGGCTTAATGATGATAAGTTGGAGCTCAAGGATATTGGTTTGGTAATTATTGATGAAGCGCATTACAACTCCTTTAGAAAACTCTTCAAGTTTTTTGAGAACTGTTTTATACTTGGGGTCACAGCCACACCGTTAAGCTCGAACATCAAATTGCCCATGAAGGACAATTACAAACAGTTAATAGTAGGTGACGATATTTCAACACTCATCAAAAACGGATTTTTGGCAAATGCGGAAATTTACAATTTTGATGTCTCTTTAAATTCACTCAAAATTGGAATCAATGGCGATTATACCGTGAAATCTTCGGAAGCCTTGTACACCAATTCCTTGATGCAGGGTAAATTGATGCATGCTTATGAAGACATGTCCAAAGGTAAAAAGACCTTGATTTTCAACAACGGTATCAATACCTCCAAGGAAGTTTACCATACCTTCAAAAAAGCGGGTTACGACATTAGGCATCTGGATAATACGAGCAGCAAACAAGAACGAAAGGACATTTTAAAATGGTTCAAGAACACACCCAACGGCATTTTGACTTCGGTCAGTATTTTGACCACAGGGTTCGATGAGCCTACTGTCGAATCGGTGATTCTCAATAGAGCAACGCGCTCCTTGACCTTATATTTTCAAATGATTGGGCGGGGCTCTCGGGTTTTGGAACACAAAAATAGTTTTCTGGTACTTGATTTAGGAAACAATGTGGTACGTTTTGGGCTTTGGAATCAATCCGTTGACTGGCAACATATTTTTAGATATCCAGATTTATATCTTGATAACCTGAGAAATGACGAAGACATCGAACGGGATTTTGTATATGTCATGCCAGATTATCTGAAAGAACGCTTTAAGTCTGCAAAATCTACAGAATTTGATATGAAATCGGAATATAATGAGGTGTTGGCAAAAGGCCTAAAATCTTTTGCCGTCATAGAGAAATCCATAGAGCACCATTCCCAAATGTGTATCGATAGCAGCAAAGATATTTTTGAAGCACGGGCTTTGGCAAAATTGCTTCAGGAAGACATTGCCTACCGCATCAAGCAATATTCCTATTGTATCATGAACAGTACCCAAAATTATAAGGATTGGCTATTGGAAGAGTACAATAGAAGGCTCCGGATGAGCTTCAACGGCAAGTTTTAACGAATATTTAAAATTTAATTTAGGAAAAGGCGTTAATTTCGACAAACAGGTACAGTTTTTGTTTTCAACAAAACCCAAATCCATAGTAATGAAATTTTGTTTGCCATTTATATTTTTTTCAGTCGTTTCACTTCAGTTATATGCCCAACAACCTGAACGTGAAAACAAATCCATTAAAATACCTGCCATTGAAACCAAGGACAAAGATTCTGCAAAGATTTCTATAAAACCTGAAGATAAAAAAAATCTACCAAATACTTCAGGAACATTAAATAACAGGCCATTGCCCATTGAAAAACCAAAAGAGGAATTTTCAATGATTGACAACAGCACCTTGAGAGACCCGGGGGAACTTTTTGAAGAGCGCTGGAACAAAAAAGCGGTGGAGCAGGGCATAAAAATGGAATCGATGTCCGACCAATTTCTTGGTGATTTTAAAAGCAATGGCACCCTTGTCAATATCAGGTGCAGGGACCATGAATTTCCCGATGGTGATTTAGTCCGTGTTTTTGTAAATGATGAAATTTTCATTCCCAGTCTACTATTGACTTCCGGTTATAAATCTTTTGACATACCCTTGACAATTGGCTTTAATAAAATAGAGTTTTTGGCACTTAACCAAGGAGAATCTGGCCCCAACACTGCCGAATTTCAGGTCTATGATGATAATGGCGTTTTGGTGTCTTCAAAAAAGTGGAACCTTCTTACTGGAGTTAAAGCGATCATTGTGGTAGCAAAGGAAGAATAATTTCGAATGTTTCACCAATTAATTGAAAACTAAACCTTAATTTTGCATCAACAAATAATCAAAGATTAACGCTTCTCGGTAATTCAATCTTAAAAATTGCTTTCCTAGTTTCTTGTTTGGTCTTTAAGTAAAAATTACAATAACACGAATGGCAAAGTCGCAACAGACCTTTAATAAAATTGAAAAAGAAAAAGCGCGTATAAAGAAGCGCGAAGAAAAACTAAAGAAAAAGGAAGCCCGAAAAGCAGAAAATAAAGACACTACAAAGGGCATCCAGTTTGCCTATGTGGATGCCTACGGAAATTTAACCGACACGCCTCCAAATCCAGCCGATAAAATTAAAGTGGATGCCAAAAGCATTGAAATTGGCATTCCCAAAAGAGAAGAAAGTGATGAAGTGATCGACCCTGTCCACAAAGGAAAAGTGTCATTTTTTGATAATTCCAAAGGATTTGGATTTATAATCGATTCCGAATCACAGGAAAAATATTTTTGTCACATTAGTGGCTTATTGGATAAGATCAGTGAAGATGATAAAGTGTCATTTGAATTGGAACGCGGTATGAAAGGGATGAATGCCGTTAAAGTAAAACGTATCTAATTTGAAGAAGTTTTAGTCCTAAAACTGAACAATATTAAGGATCTAATGGTCAAAGCCGGGGCTCCATATACACATGGTAGAGGAATGGATCATTAATGTTAGTTAAACTAATTAAGTAAGCATTAGATTATGATTAGTTTTAAATGAAAAATCCTTTGCAGACAACGCAAAGGATTTTTTTTGGTCATTGTTTATATCCTTAGTTCATCTGAATGGCACCAATTCCTGCTGGCTTTAATCATTAGAATTCCCCGACGCTCTGCGTCGGGTGTTGCGTCTTGACAATCTGGTTGTGCAAAGAACCAAGAGTCTGGACGAAAAGCTCTAGTTTCTTGATTCTTGTAGCGTAGCGGTCTTGATTCTGATACCTCGCACGCTCTGCGTCGAGGTAGTTCATTTGCTTATTTAGTTTTGAGGAATTTCGGTTTTCAACTCTTAATTAAAAATATAATTCAGCATTGTAATCCTATTTTAATATGTAATTTTACCCCGCAAATAAACACTATGGCAATACCCCGATATAAAATTCTCATCATTTTAGCTTTTTTTGCCATATACGTCATCTGGGGCTCAACCTATCTCCTGAATAAAATTGTAGTTACCGAAGTTGCTCCTCTTTTGTTGGCTTCAATACGCTTTTTAAGTGCGGGTGCCGTTATTGTGGTAATAGCCTATTTCATGAAGCTCAATTTGAGGGTGAGCACAAAGCAATTGGGCAATTGTGTTATGGCAGGATTTTTATTTTTGGGATTTGGAAACGGCGTTTTTGTTTGGGCCCTAAAATATGTCGATAGTGGGTTTGCAGCCTTGGAAGCCGCAACACAACCTTTATTTGTGATTCTTTTAATGCGCATGATGCATGGCACAAAAATAAAACCAAAATCCTTATTTGGTGTGGTCTTGGGCATTCTTGGAATGTACCTTTTGGTAAGCCAGGAAGGATTGATCCTTAACGATCATAGCATGATAGGAATCATGATGATCTTGGCCTGCGTATTAAGCTGGAGTTATGCCAGTATTTTTGTATCAAAAGCCGATTTGCCTTCCAGTTTTTTTGTGAGTACGGCCTATCAAATGTTGGCCGCAGGTCTCATATTGATAAGTGTTAGTTTTTTTATAAACGAACCTTGGCTTTCTCCTCTAGATTGGAGCGTTTCGGCAAGATGGTCCATGATTTTGCTTATTGTTTTCGGAAGTATTGTGGCCTTTACGGCTTTCAATTATTTACTGAAAGTGGTCTCTACTGAAAAGGTATCCACTTCAGCTTATGTGAATCCTGTCATTGCTTTATTGTTGGGTTGGTATATATTGGATGAGCATATCAGTTTTCAATCAATAATAGCGGCAATAATCCTTTTAACGGGGGTTTATTTTATCAATTCAAAGAAAAGGCTTGTGATGTTTTCACGCTTTTCAAAGAAATAACAACCCCTTTGTTCAGTTAATTTATCTATTCATAATTGAATAACAGAATTCATGGTTTATAATTTATGGCTATATTTAAGCCCATTAAAACCCACTTGATCAATGAAACCATTTTTTACCTTATTACTTCTTGTTTTTTCAATTTCAAATGTTGCACAAAAAAAGATTTTGGACCACACCGATGTTGAACTCTGGAACACCATAAAGGATGAGGCCGTGTCACCAAATGGCAGCTATGTGACCTACAATTTGCAATCTGACAATTCTGATAGTCATTTAGTTTTAAAGCATGCCGATGGTACGACAGCTTTTGAATACGAAAGAGCAAGCAAAGGGCAATTTTCATATGATTCCAAATTTTTGACCTTTACCATAAAACCTTGGAAAGACAGTATTGACGATATGCAGCGCCGTAAGGTCAAGAAAGACAAACTGCCAAAGGATTCATTGGGAATTTATAATATTGCCACTAAAGAATTGGTTAAACTTCCAAATCTCAAATCGTACTCGTTGCCGGAAAAATGGTCGGGTCATGTGGCCTATTACTTAGAGGATTTTAAGGAAGACAAGAAAACCAAGGATGAGGATTCAACCTCCCAAAAGAAAGATACAAAAAAGAAAGCCAAAAAAGTAAGCAAGAAAAATGGCTATCATCTTGTCCTTCGCAATTTGGCTGCACAAACTCAAGACACCTTTAAGTTTGTAACCCATTATACTTTTGCAAAACGAGGTGAACGCTTTTCATTTTCAACAACAGGGGAAGACAATGATGCCAATTCAGGGGTTTACGTTTTAAATTTGGAAACTGATGTGCACACCAATATCCATGCATCAAAAAAGGCAAAATATGGCCAACTACAATTTAGCGAATCCGGGAAACGCTTTGGTTTTATAGTAGATTTGGATTCGACAAAGGTACAAGTGAGGCCCAACGAACTGTACACATGGCAAGAAGGACAAAGTGAAGCCAATAAACTATTGGACAATATTACCGCACCAAAAGGGTATTTGGTATCATCTGACGGGCACCTTAATTTCTCTAAAGATGAATCCAAACTATACTTTGGATTGCGAAAGCCACCCGTGATAAAAGACACGACATTATTAAAAGATGAAATTGTGAATGTTGAGGTTTGGACTTATAACGAACCCAGGCTTTATACCGTTCAGGAACTTCAACTAAAAAATGATACCATTCAATCCTTTCAGACGGCTTTCAATTTCAATACTAAAAAGTTGGTTCAAATTGGAACTGAGGATTTTCCCAATACAGAATTGACCGATGAAGGCAATGCCATCTATGCTTTGGCAAACACATCGATGCCCTATGAATTGGAGAGCCAATGGACAGGTCGTCGTTTCTATGATTATGCGATAGTGAATACAACTTCAGGCGAGACCAAACTAAATTTAAAAAAAATGCCATCAGCGCATTTAAGCCCAAAAACAAAGTATGTTTATGGGTATCAAAAAATAGACAGTACTTGGTTTGCCTACAATATTGCTACTGAAAATTATAAAGCACTTACCAAAGGAAAAGCCTTTTATGATGAACAAAATGACTCCCCTGATTTTCCCAACGCCTATGGAGTTGCAGGATGGACAGAAGATGACAAATATCTGTTGGTTTATGACCGTTACGACATTTGGAAAATCAATCCTGATACCGCTGAAGCCATAAATTTGACAAATGGAAGGCCAAACAAAACGGTTTATCGCTACCTAAAACTTGATGAAGAAGAACATTTTATCAGCTTAAAATCCAATTGGTTATTATCGACCTTTAATGAAACCACAAAAGATGGAGGATATGCCGAATTCAATCCTACAACAAATAAGCTGAAAGTTCTGGAATCTGGGCCTTTCAGCTATTCAAGACCCTTAAAGGCCAAATTAAGTGATGACATTCTGTTCACTAAAGAATCCTTCAAGGATTTTCCCAATTTGAGAATTACCGATTTGGATTTCAAAAAACAAACGGTATTAAGTGATGCAAACCCGCAACAAAAAGAGTATAATTGGGGAACCATAGAATTGGTGAATTGGACCTCTTTGGATGGAAAGGAATTGACAGGAATGTTGGTAAAACCCGAAAATTTTGACCCCAACAAAACATACCCCATGATTGTCAATTTTTATGAAAGAAGTTCTGATGGCCTTCATGACCACCGTGCGCCTTCGTATGGAAGATCCACCATAAATTATAGTTTTTATGCAAGTAGAGGCTATTTAATTTTCAATCCCGATGTTGAATATCGCATTGGCTATCCTGGTGAAAGTGCTTACAATTGTGTGATTCCGGGAATCAATATGTTAATTGAAAAAGGGTTTGTTGATAAGGACAATATTGGTGTCCAAGGACATAGTTGGGGAGGCTATCAAATCGCGTATTTGGTCACAAAAACGGATATCTTTAAAGCTGCCGAGGCTGGTGCTCCTGTTCCAAATATGATCAGTGCCTATGGTGGAATTCGATGGTGGACCGGTTTGAGCAGACAGTTTCAATACGAACATACACAAAGTAGAATAGGAGGGACACCATGGGAATATCCACTACGCTATATTGAAAACTCACCAATTTTTAATATCGATAAAATAAACACACCGTTATTGATCATGCACAACGATGCCGATGGTCATGTGCCTTGGTATCAGGGCATTGAATTTTTTACAAGTTTACGACGTTTGGGCAAACCGGCTTGGTTTTTAAACTACAATGGTGAACCGCACTGGCCATTGAAATTTCAAAACCGAAAAGACTTCAATATCAGGTTGGCTCAATTTTTTGATTACTATTTAAAAGGGACAGAAAAACCGCTGTGGATGGATCGTGGCGTGCCAGCTATAGAGAAAGGGGTCAATCAGGGCTATGAATTGATAGAAACAGCTAAAGACTAAAAATAGAAAGGTTCAGCCATTATATTTATTATTTTTGCACTTTAAATTTAACTTTAAAATGGCCAAATACAACATAGCAGTCATACAGTTAAACCTTAACGATGTTCCTCAAAACAATTTAAAGAAATGTTTGGAATGGGTCAAAAAAGCTGCACAACAAGGTGCTGAAGTCATTTGTTTGCCCGAACTGTACAGTAGCCATTATTTTTGCCAAAGTGAAGATGTTGATAACTTTGCATTGGCAGAACCGTTATATAGCACGTCTTTTATTTCTTTTAGTGCTTTAGCAAAAGAACTGAGTGTGGTGATCATAGTTCCTTTCTTCGAAAAACGAATGGCAGGAGTGTATCACAATAGTGCTTATATTATCGATTCCGATGGCTCTGAAGCTGGTCTTTACCGAAAAATGCACATTCCTGATGACCCCCATTTTTATGAAAAATTCTATTTTACCCCCGGTGATTTAGGGTTCAAAACCATTAAAACACAAAAAGGAAGAATTGGCACACTCATTTGTTGGGACCAATGGTATCCTGAGGCGGCACGACTTACCGCGCTCAAGGGTGCTGAAGTGCTATTTTATCCAACTGCAATTGGTTGGCATCCCAGCGAAAAAGAACAATTTGGGGAAAATCAATACGGTGCTTGGATGAATGTCATGAAAGGCCATGCAGTTGCCAATGGCATTTATGTTGCCGCCGCTAATAGAATTGGTTTGGAGCAATATGTCCCCAATACAGCAGGCATTGAATTCTGGGGCGCTTCGTTCATTGCTGGTCCTCAAGGTGAAATTCTGGCCCAAGCCTCTCATGACAAAGAAGAAATCCTAATTGCAGAAGTTGATCTCGGCCTTCAAGAAAATGTCCGTCAAAACTGGCCATTTTTCAGGGACCGTCGCATTGATGCCTTCGGCGATATTACAAAACGGGCATTGGACGAATGAGAAGGTTACCTGCAGAATGGGAAAGACAACAGGGTATACTTTTATGTTTTCCCCACAATGGCAACGATTGGCCAGGGAAATACCATGCCATCCAATGGGCTTTTGTTGAATTCATTAAAAAAGTGACCACCTATGAACCCTTGTTTTTGGTAGTTGTAGATAACAGTTTGAAAACCAAAGTTATGGACATGCTCCAAAAAGCTCATGTCAACCTCAAGAATGTCACATTCATTATTCAAAAAACCAACAGAAGCTGGATGCGGGACTCTGGACCAATAATCGTTAAAAATGGAAAGATGCGTGAGGCGTTAAATTTCAATTTCAATGGTTGGGCCAAATACACAAATTATAGATTGGATAAGCATGTGCCAAAAAAAGTGGCCAGTACTTTAAATATTCCATTAACACAAGTTGTATTTAAAGGAAAACCGGTGACTTTGGAAGGTGGCGCCATTGACAGCAATGGAAAAGGGACCTTATTGACTTCCGAAGAATGCCTATTACACCCAACGGTGCAGGTGCGAAATCCTGGATTGACAAAAGCAGATTATGAAACCATTTTTAAAGATTATCTTGGCATTACCAACACGATTTGGTTAGGTGATGGCATTAAGGGTGATGACACTCACGGCCATATTGACGACTTGTGCCGATTTGTAAATGAAGATACCATTGTAACAGTAATTGAATCCAATCCTAAGCATCCAAATTACAAGGCGTTACAGGACAATTTTAAACGTTTACAAAATGCAACATTGGAGAACGGTAAAAAGCCTAACATCGTCACCTTGCCAATGCCAGGTGAAATTTTATTCGAAGACGTTAGCTTGCCAGCAAGTTATGCCAATTTTTTGATTCTAAATAAATGCGTTCTTGTGCCAACGTTTAATGACCCTAATGATCGTATGGTATTAAATACATTGGCACACTGTTTCCAAGATAGGGAAGTGACAGGCATCAGTGCCATTGATCTTATCTGGGGTTTTGGCACGCTACATTGTTTAAGTCAGCAAATTCCAAATTAATAACGATAGATATCACAAATGAAGAAACATAGATCATGACGGTTAAAAACACGATAAAATTCATGATCATAAGTACGTTCTCATTTGCCTGTATGAATGTTACCGTAAAATATCTTGTCAATATCAACGCTTTTCAAATTGTATTTTTTAGGTCCATCAGTTCCTTGATATTTACGATGGGTTTTTTATTGAAACACAGGATTCCAATTCTCGGCAACAATAAAAAATTATTGATTATGCGTGGCCTGACCGGTGTAACCTCAATGACGCTTTTCTTTATGTCAATCAAATATTTGCCCGTTGCTACTGCAGTATCCTTAAGGTATATAGCACCAATTTTTGCAGCCATATTTGCCGTTTTTTTTCTAAAGGAAAAAACAAGACCTCTGCAATGGCTGTTTTTTGTGATGTCATTTTTAGGGGTCATTATTATAAAAGGCTTTGATGAACACGTTTACACCTTTGGATTGATGCTGGTCCTGATTGCCGCTTTTTTTGAGGGCTTGGTTTATACAATCATCAGTAAAATTGGAACAGGTGATCACCCTGTGGTAATTGTCAATTATTTTATGATGATTGCTACCTTGGTAGGAGGGGTTTTGATGATAAATTACTGGACAAATCCCGTTGGCATAGAATGGATATTGCTGTTCAGTTTAGGGGTTTTCGGTTTCTTTGGTCAATTGTATATGACCAAAGCTTTTCAAATGGCCTCTACAAATCAGGTAGCGCCACTAAAATATATAGAAGTTATTTTCACATTGATAT
>DASWKU010000078.1:0-1666 GCA_036396455.1 Flavobacteriaceae bacterium | reverse complement strand
ATATTTTTTTGCCCACGCTCTTTGCCTTCCTATCGTCAGGCATTAGGTTTTTAATCACCACACGCAGAATAAATTTCACAGCTTTCAGTTTCATAAATTTGAGAATCATCAACAACTTGTTTTGTGCTATCTAACGATTCATCTATAATATCTTTTCCGCTTCGGTTGTTTCTAAAAAAAGTGTAGCCCCTATCTTCTATTTTAGGTATTGGCTTTCCTTTTTTTATCACATCTATTTGTCTGTCAGGCGTTATGTAGTCGCCATATTTTTCTTCCATTGCAATTGGAAAATCAAATATTTCGGGGCTTTCTTTTGCTAACTGCCATAATTTTGGGTCGTGTTTTTTAAAACACCATTTGCAATTACCTTGATACCCTTTCAATTCAAGCCTAAACGGTTGCAAGGCCCAAAATCCATTTATCTGCGGTTTTGTCATTGGCTTAATTGATATTGCAGGATAAAACAACATCAATTCTTTTCTGTCTTTGTTTATTCTATCAAACTCATCAACCCTTAATCCAATTGCAGAATAGTAGGTTTTACTTTTCCATTTTCTGCTTCTCAAATAAGAAGTCATTGGTCTTAATTTCAACTCTCTTGTACAAAATTGATTTGCGTTATTTGGTATTCCATATCTTGCAATTACACTTTTATATACAAGCCCGTCTCTATTTGCGGTTTTAAAATTTACTATTTTGTGTTTTGTTCCAAGTCGGGAACCAGACCAATTTGTATTTAAAGCCTTGTCTAAATTATCAATCACATTCATAATTATTCCGCCAACTTTAAACCTTGTAACGCATTCAAGCCACACAGTTTTAAAACCAAAATATTCATCACAATTTTTAGCAAAAACTAAAGTTTCTTCGTTTTCTTGACCAGTATTAGCAAATGTTACAATTACGTGTACAACTTCATTTGTATCTTCATCAAAACCTACGTGTAAATTTAATTTTTCATCATAAGTGCATTTATATTTCACTTTTAAAAGAAAATACGTCATCCAAGCAGATGTTTCACCTGCCGAAAATGATATATGTACTCTTTTAATTTTTTTGCCCTCGCTCATAAAAAATATTTTAATTATTACTTTAGTTTTAAACTCAATCTTCTGTGCTTATTTTCGCTACACACCATACACGTAAACGTTGGGCACAATTTGAGAAATCATTCCACTGAATTGAAATTAAGTATGAAATTGACACAAGACCAATTTTTAGAAGCTGGATTTATTTTCGAAAAAGCCAACGGAAATTCCCACTCGGACTTTGAAAAGAAAATAATAGCCGAATCGGAATTGACTAAATTTCGACCGACTGAATTGGAGCAAATAATTGTTAACGGACTTAACTCTGGAATTTATAAAAACGAAGCCGAGCGAGTTAGCGGATATTGGGCTTTATCAAAAATCACAAATCTGAATTTAATTTCGGATTTTAAAAAATGGCTGCGGACTGAACTGGAAAACGAAAATGGAATTGCAATTTTTCAATTATTAATTGCACTGGACCGACTTGAAGAACCTGCTTTTAACGAAAAAAGAACCGGACGAGGAGCAGACGAAACTGAATTGAATATTAGAGATGCTAAAGAATATCTAAATAAAAAATAAAAACAGTGCCCAACACCGGTAACCGTTGCACAAGTCCATAAATTCATAAAAAA
>DASWKU010000077.1:0-4264 GCA_036396455.1 Flavobacteriaceae bacterium | reverse complement strand
TTTGTAAACTCACTCAATACCAAACGCCCGCTAATCTTGGCACGTTGGGTCAGTAGCATATCCCAATCTTCGGTACCTCTCCAGAACATGGTTTTCATTTCCACCATTGCCTTCGGATTATAGGTGCATAACGTTTCGGCGAAGACAGTTACGGCGTCGTCCAATTCGGAAACGGAATCAAAAACTTTGGTATAAAGTCCTTTTTGCAAAGCCCAATCTGCCGAATAAAATGAATTGGGATCCATAGCGATTTGCGACATGGCGCTCAACCCTATTTTTCGTTGCACAGCCGGACCCACAACAAAAGGCCCGAGACCCAAATTGAGTTCGCTTAATTTAATGTCGGCGTATTTTGTGGCCATGCAATAATCGGCCGCTGAAGCCAGTCCAACACCTCCGCCAATGGCCTTGCCCTGAACGCGCCCAACGATGAACTTCGGACATTTGCGCATGGCATTGATGACATTGGCAAACCCAGAGAAAAATTCTTTTCCCGATTCTTCGTTTTCAATATCAACCAGTTCTTCAAAACTGGCCCCTGCGCAAAACGTACGGTCACCACCACTTTGAAGTACCATTACTTTAACGCTGTCGTCTTCCCCAGCATTTATGATTGTCCTCGATAATTCTGAAAGCAAATGCGCCGGTAAAGAATTATGTTTTGGATGAAAAAATTCGATATATCCAATTCCATTTTTATTTTTTTGTTTTACGTAGGGTTCCATCATTGCTTTAGCATGTTCCCACGAAAGTGGGAATCTTTTTTATTAATTATAAATCGTTATATAAATCAATCCATTTTGGATTAGTTTTTTCAATCAATTCAATTTTCCAAGCTCTATTCCATTTCTTCATTCGTTTTTCTTTCAATTTTGCTTCATCTTTATTTTCAAATGTTTCAAAATAAACTAGTTTGTCCAAATTATACCTAGCGGAAAAAGTACTCGGATGTGCTTTGTTTTTATGTTGATAAACTCTTCTTTTTAAATTTCTTGACATTCCTATATATAAAACACCATTTGGTTTGTTTGTGATAATATATACGTTCCATATCATATATTTTATTTTTCATGGGTTCCCATTTTCACGGGTTCCCATTTTCATGGGAACTATTTTGAACAGTTCAATCCAAAAGATTGAACTGTTCAAAATGATGATTTAAATGTTTGCGCTCCATAAGATACCATTCATATCTGTTGAGTTCTCCAAAGACCACATTTTTGGTCATGGCTTCCGGATTTGCTTTAAAATATTCCAAATACTGCTGTCTGGCCTCCATCATTTTTGATTTGGCCGCTTCCAAACTCTCGTGTTTTATATTCTCGATTTCACTTTTTTCAGCCAAAGGGAAATCGTATTCCCTTGGTAACTTTTCATAATTATATAACGAAGCATGTACTTTTTCCAAATACTTTTCAGGAGTGCTGATCTCAAAATCCTGAATTTCTCCTGAAGCTATTCTGTATGTATATTCCAAATGTTCAATCATATGTTGAGGCGTTAGAGTTCCCCATTTGGGTTTTGTGTCTTCAGTAAGCTTGTTCAAACACTTTTGAATGGTTTCTTCGGTCATCTCAACAAAAGTTTCTTGCTTCTTCTGTACCAAGGTCAATACAGTGGCCACAGCAACCAACTCGTCATTGGCATCAAACACTTCGGCATACCACTTTACAATACCACTTGGATGTTCAGCAGATGCCACATCCCTGTCCACTTTTTGCTTGCAGGTCAAACGCACACAAATGGTGTCGTTATGGTAAATTGGCCTTAAAAAACGGCAGTCTTCCAGTCCGTAATTTGCAGCAACAGGTCCTTTATTGGGGTAAACAAACAATCCGGCAGCGGCAGCTAAAATAAAATAACCATGTGCCGTTCTTTTCTTGAAAATACTGCCATCCAAAGCTGTGATATCGGTATGGGCGTAAAAATGGTCCCAGGTTAGGTTGGAGAAATTAATGATATCGGAATCAGTTATTGTACGCTTATGGGTTTTTAAGGACATGCCTGGTTGAATATCCTCCCAATGGTATTTAAATGGATGCTGTTCTGCTTCCTTATATTTAGCATTGGGTTGATAAATGCCCGTGATTTCGGTTAGGGTCGTTGGTGAACCTTGAATGGCTGTACGCTGCAAATAATGTTTAATGCCTCGCATGCCGCCCATTTCTTCACCACCACCAGCACGACCTGGGCCTCCATGTACCAAAGTCGGCAATGGTGAACCATGACCGGTACTTTCCTTGGCACTTTCCCGATTTAAAACCAATATCCTACCATGATGACTTGCCGCATTAATGACATATTCTTTGGCAATCTGATCATTATTGGTTGCAATCGAAGACACCAATGAGCCTTTACCCATTTGCGCCAATTGAATGGCTTCTTCCAAAGTTTTATAGGGCATAATGGTACAAACTGGTCCAAAAGCTTCACGTTCGTGAATGGCAGTACATTGGAAGGGATGATTGGCTCGCAACACAATCGGACTTATAAACGCTCCTTTTTTGGCATCGCCACCAATGACATCAATTTTGTCAAGACTACCGTAAACAATCTGTGCTTCTTTCGCAATATCCTGAACCGATTTCCTTACCGCTTCAACTTGTGATTTACTGATTAAAGAACCCATTCTGACTTCTTTAAGCCTTGGGTCACCAATGGTCACTTTATTGAGTTCTTTACCCAAAGCAATTTGAACATCTTCCACTACATTTTCAGGAACTATAACGCGACGGATGGCAGTACACTTTTGTCCGGCTTTGACCGTCATTTCTTTTCTAATTTCTTTGATGAACAAATCAAATTCCGGTGTTCCAGGTTTGGCATCTTCCCCTAAAACAGAGGCATTCAAGGAATCTGCTTCCAAAGTAAAAGGCACTGACTCCTGAATGAGTCTTGGATGCGCTTTTAGCAATCGGCCAGTTGTGGCAGAACCTGTAAAGGTGACCACATCCTGTGATTCAACGGTATCCAAAATCGTCTTTATTGTTCCATTGATGATTTGCAATGCCCCCCCTGGCAAAATACCTGAAGCCACAATTTCACGAGCTACCGCTTCGGCCAAATAGGATGATGAAGGCGCAGGTAATACGACTGCCGGAACACCTGCCATCCAATTCACAGCACACTTTTCAAGCATGCCCCAAACCGGGAAATTAAATGCGTTTATGTGAACAGCAACACCTTTTTTAGGCACCATGATGTGATGTGCCATAAAGCGACCGCCTCTGGATAAATCAATAGGGTCTCCTTCAACATGATAGGATTGGTTTGGGAATAATTTTCGCAACGAGGCATTGGCAAATAGGTTTCCAAAGCCACCTTCAATATCTATCCAACTATCCACACGCGTTGCACCTGTTCTATAACTTAACTCATAAAATTCTTCTTTGCGTTTGGTAAGATGCAATGCCAATTTTTTGAGCATATTCCCTCGTTCTTGAAAGGTCATTTTACGCAAAACCTCACCACCCTTGGTCCTTCCGTAATTCAAAATTTCTGGAATATTCAAACCTTCAATGGCGACGCTTGTAAAGGCTTCACCTGTAATGGAATCATATACAACTGTACCTTCTTCCTTGCCTTCTATCCAACTTCCAAGGACATAATGTTTAATCTTATTCATAATCACATTCTTTCAATTACACAAGCATACCCTTGTCCAACACCAATGCACATGGTGACCAAAGCATATCTTTCATTTTGCTCATTCAATTCCAAAGCTGCGGTATAAGCTATTCGTGTTCCGGTGGCTCCCAAAGGGTGGCCAATGGCAATGGCACCACCATTTGGGTTGAGTCTTGGATCATCATCTGCCAATCCCCAAGCCCGTGTACATGCCAAGGCTTGAGCGGCAAACGCTTCATTGAGTTCAATAATATCCATATCGTTCATGGTCAATCCTGCTTTTTTTAAGGCTTGGTTGGCCGCTTCAACTGGGCCAATGCCCATGATTCTTGGCTCTACTCCAACGACTGCCGAACTTACGATTCTTGCCAAAGGATTGAGGTTGTATTTTTTTACAGCATCGTTTGAAGCTATAATGGTTGCCGCGGCCCCATCATTTAATCCTGATGAATTTCCCGCAGTCACACTTCCTTCCTTTTTAAAGGCTGGTCTCAATTTACCCAAAACTTCCAAGGTTGTATTTGGTTTCACAAATTCATCCTTTGAAAATTGAATGGGATTACCCTTGCGTTGTGGAATTTCTACGGTCACGATTTCTTTTGCCAAACGTCCGTTGGATTGTGCTTTAGACGCTTTC
>DASWKU010000076.1:0-4869 GCA_036396455.1 Flavobacteriaceae bacterium | reverse complement strand
TGCTTTACCAAATCTCGGCAACGTATTTGTATGTCGCCTTTGAGAACATGATAACGATATTTTGTAACCCAAACTATGTGAGCTGTCAACCAAGAAACTGTATGACCCATTCGCCTTTGTTCTTTCAT
Organism: Flavobacteriaceae bacterium; assembly: GCA_036396455.1. GTDB lineage: Bacteria > Bacteroidota > Bacteroidia > Flavobacteriales > Flavobacteriaceae > Geojedonia. Next base: position 4,741 of record DASWKU010000076.1, on the reverse strand, counting down.
AATTCAAAGATACTAAACTGGGTAGCAACTAAAAGTCTTGCACTAAAAGTGCATAGTTTTAACTAACGAATGAGACCAATAAACTCTTGATTTTTTGTGCTACGCTATCGGCCATAATTGGTGCTGTTATAGGCAACCAATTGCTTAAAAAAGTGACCTTAAAGTTCATTCAAAAGCTAATAGCCATGTTACTGATCCTGATTTCTTTAGCACTTGGATTTGGGATCATATAAAAAGAAAGACTTTAGGTCCTTTGCTTTTTTTTTGCGGTAGGGAACAAGACTGGCACTTAAACCTAACGAAAGAAATTGTTGTATTTACTGCTCCTACGCAACCGTTCCCTGTCCTCCAATTCAACAAAACAAAAGGTGTTGCTAATCTCATATTTGTATTTGAACATCGATTACATCAATTATTTTATATCTTTGTCACAATGAAATTTTTAGCATTCATATTATCACTCTATATCTTTACGCTTAATTTAGGGCCTTGCGAAGATAATTGTATGCTTGATAATGAAGTTAAAACCGAAGTCTCGCAGGCAATGGGTGACAACCATCAACATCAAGGTTCAGATTTATGTTCGCCGTTTTGCAATTGTCATTGTTGCCATATTTATGCCACACACTTTAAAGTTTTAGGGTTTACAGTAGCTGTCACTGAAATTTCCACTGACGTTTTTTATCATTTCGATGGTTTGGAAAAAGACTTCAATCCTATCATCTTACAACCTCCCCAAGTATAGTGAATACCTGTGAAGGCAGGTGTCTTATAAATTCAAGTTGCCAATAATAAGGATTGGTCTCTATTTTCTATTTATAAATTCATTATAATCATTATTTTATGCTCAATAAAATCATTAAGTACTCCATATCCCATAAACTGGTTATAGGATTACTCACATTGGCCTTGATCCTTACAGGAATCTATTCACTAAAACAGCTTCCTGTAGATGCAGTACCGGACATCACCAACAATCAAGTGCAAGTTATCACGACATCACCTACGCTTGCGGCGCAAGAAGTGGAACGGTTGATCACATTTCCCATTGAAATTACCATGGCGACCATTCCACAAATTGAAGAAATCCGATCTTTTTCCCGGTTTGGTCTATCGGTTGTTACCATTGTATTTGAAGAAGACGTGGATGTGTATTGGGCACGTGCACAAGTCAACGAACGTTTGGCAGAGGCGCAATCTCAAATTCCTGAAGGTATTGGCAAACCCAGTATTGCTCCATTAAGTACTGGACTTGGTGAAATTTACCAATATGTCATTACAACAAAACCGGGCTATGAAGATAGATATGATGCCGTACAACTGCGTACCATCCAAGATTGGATCATTAGACGTCAACTTTTAGGAACCCCTGGAGTTGCCGATGTCAGTAGTTTTGGGGGGTATTTGAAACAATACGAAATTGCTGTGCGACCAGAACGCTTAAATGCCATGCAAGTTTCCATTTCTGAAATTTTTGATGCGTTGGAATCCAATAACCAAAATACAGGAGGTGCTTACATAGAAAAAAATGACAAAGCACTATTTATAAGAAGCGAGGGACTCGTTGGCTCTATTAATGACATCGAAAACATCCTGGTAAAACAGACAGAAGATGGTATTCCCATTTTAATCAGTGATGTCGCTAAAGTACAAACAGGTACAGCGATACGCTATGGTGCAACCACACGCAATGGAGAAGGTGAAGTCGTTAGCGCTATTGTTATGATGCTTAAAGGAGCGAACTCTGCAAAAGTGATAGCAGAAGTTAAAAACAAAATTGCAACCATTAGTAAAACATTACCTGAAGGTGTTATTATTGAACCGTTTTTGGACCGGTCCAAATTGGTCGATAATGCTATCGGTACGGTCACAACAAACCTTGTTGAAGGTGCGCTCATTGTTATCTTCATTTTATTATTGTTATTGGGAAATTGGCGTGCAGGATTGATCACGGCATCCGTAATTCCATTGGCTTTATTATTTGCATTCAGTATGATGCATCTTTTTGGCGTTTCGGCAAACCTAATGAGCCTTGGCGCCATTGATTTTGGATTGATTGTAGATGGTGCCGTCATTATTGTGGAAGCGACCTTATTCCACATTGGGCATTTAAAACTGAACAGGAAACTCAATCAGGAAGAAATGGACACCGAAGTTTTTAAGTCTGCCGGTAAAATGATGAACTCTGCGGCTTTTGGTCAAATCATTATCCTGATTGTTTATCTTCCAATATTGGCACTGGTGGGAACCGAAGGAAAAATGTTTGGACCTATGGCACAAACCGTGAGTTTTGCCATTCTTGGAGCTTTTATCCTATCCCTTACTTATGTGCCAATGGTGTCTGCATTTGCATTGAGTAAAAACACCATTCACAAACGGAATATTTCAGATAGGATAATGAACAGGCTATACAAAATGTATAAACCAATCATTAAATGGTCCATGCACAAACGCATCTTAATTTTAGCAGGAACTTTGGGGCTATTTGCTATAGCATTTTTGATTTTTAAAAGCCTTGGTGGGGAGTTTATCCCAACGCTTGAAGAAGGTGATTTTGCGGTAGAAACACGAGTCATGACCGGAAGTTCACTTTCAAATACCATAAAGGCCACTACAAAAGCAGAAAAAATACTTTTGGACCAATTCCCTGAAGTAGAGCAAGTGGTTTCCAAAATTGGTTCAGGTGAAATCCCAACAGACCCGATGCCTGTTGAAGCAGCCGATTTAATGATTATCCTAAAAGATAAATCTGAATGGGTTTCAGCTTCAAGCAGAGAAGAACTGGCAAATAAAATGTCAGAAGCATTGGAAGCTGTTCCCGGGGTTACTTTTGGATTTCAACAGCCCATTCAAATGCGTTTTAATGAGTTAATGACTGGCGTTCGTCAAGATGTAGCCGTAAAAGTTTATGGGGAAGATTTAGAACAATTAACAAAGTATGCGGATCAAATTGGTAAAATAGCCAGAACCGTAGATGGTGCAGTTGATGTGTATGTGGAAGAAGTTACAGGCGTTGCCCAAATTGTAATTGATTATAATAGAGCGCAGTTGGCAAAATATGGTCTGGATATTACATCTGTGAACAAAACCATTCAAGCAGCGTTTGCAGGTGCGTCAGCGGGATTGGTTTATGAAGGTGAAAAACAGTTTGATTTGGTCGTTCGTTTGGAAGGCGACCTTAGAACCAGTCTTGCCGATGTCCAAAATTTGTATATCATTGGCAGCAAAAGGCAACAAATACCCTTACAGCAAGTTGCAACTATCTCGATAATTGATGGGCCTTATCAAATACAACGCGATAATACCCAAAGACGAATTATTACAGCATTCAACGTGCGTAATCGTGATGTGGAAAGTGTTGTTGAAGAGATTAGTAAAAAAATCGATAATGAAGTCAATCTAGCACCAGGTTACAATATTACTTATGGCGGTCAGTTTGAAAATTTGGTAGAAGCAAGACAGCGTTTGGGAATTGCGGTGCCAATGGCCTTGTTGCTTATTTTCATTTTACTGTATTTTACGTTTGGTTCCATTAAGCAAGGAGTCTTGATTTTTACAGCGATCCCACTATCTGCAATTGGTGGTGTTTTTGCACTTTGGCTTCGTGATTTGCCCTTTAGCATTTCGGCAGGGGTGGGTTTTATTGCACTTTTTGGGGTTGCCGTTTTAAATGGCATTGTATTGATTGCCGAGTTTAATCGGCTTAAAAAAGAGGGTGCTTCAGATGTTTTTGAACGCATTTACAAAGGAACACATTCTCGATTGCGCCCTGTGATAATGACTGCTGCGGTGGCCTCTTTAGGGTTTTTGCCAATGGCACTTTCCCAAACTTCAGGAGCAGAAGTACAACGCCCTTTAGCCACTGTCGTGATTGGTGGATTGATTTCGGCTACCTTTTTAACTTTGGTGGTATTGCCAATTCTATATTATTATTCAGAAAAAAAATTGAAAATGAAACCCAATAAAACCACAGTGCTATTATTTATGGGACTTTTGGGCTGTTTGCCTTCCATAAATGCACAAACAAATACAGAAGTAAAAGTCTATCAGAATCTTGATGCTGTTATTGAAACGGCGCTAAAAAACAATCCTAATTTAAGAACATCCCAATTACAAACAGAGCAAGAGCACGCATTAAAGGGAGCGAGTTGGGACATTCCCAAAACAGAGTTTGGTTTGGAGTACGGGCAGACCAATAGTGCAGTTGATGATGACACACGATTTAGTGTGAGTCAGACTTTTGCTTTTCCTACATTATATAGTAATCAAAATAAACTATCCAAAGCAAAGATTGAAGCAAGTGAACGAAACCAAGAAGTCCTTAAAAATGATCTGATTGCCCAAGTAAAATCGGCATATTATGAGTTGTGGTATTTAAAGAGCAAACAGAAAGTATTGCAGCAACAGGACAGTATTTACGAACGGTTCCAATATGCAGCAACCTTGCGTTTTAAAACTGGCGAAAGCAATGCCTTGGAGCAAGCAACTGCAAACGCTGAATTGGCTGACATACAAATAGCATTAAAAGAGAATGCATTCCATATTAAAACGTATCAATTACGATTACAAAATTTAATAAATTCTGATAGTCCTGTGGATATTAATGTTGGGAGATTGGAACAAAAGGCGGCAATGTTTCCAGAGGAAATTATCGACACATCAATGGTTTCAAAAAATCCTATGGTATCATTTTATAAGTCAAAGGTAGAGGTTGCTGATAAAGAACGCTCTGTAGCATCTG
>DASWKU010000075.1:0-4530 GCA_036396455.1 Flavobacteriaceae bacterium | reverse complement strand
AGTATATTTCAACCATAACTGGAGACACAATGCGTGAAACTTCCTCACGTTTATGGAAAATAAAAAAGGGGAATTGGAAAATTGTTCGAATGAATAACCTCATAAAAAAGGAATCAAATTAAAAAACGATTTGCCAACACCATGTCCTAACAGGCATTGCTTCTGATTTTCCTTTCGGAAAAACCTTGCCCTCAAACGCGCAACGTTCCTTATCGAAAACGTTATGGCCATGCTATAGCAAAACACTACGGCTTCAATTTTCCCACTTTTTTATTTTTTTTTAAAAAAGTTCTCAAAATATTTGCGAAACCGAATAGTTGCATATATATTTGCAACCAAACAGTTTCATAAATATAGGACAAGTCAAATGAGAAGAGACATTTTTCAAGCCATAGCCGACCCCACGAGACGGGCCATTATAACCTTAATTGCATTACAGGCCATGACGCCGAACGCCATTGCCGAAAACTTTAACGCCTCCCGGCAATCTGTTTCCAAACACCTTCGCATACTCACGGAATGCCAACTCGTAAAACAGGAACAACAGGGCAGGGAAATTTACTACTCACTTGAAATTGAAAAAATGAAAGAAATTGATAAATGGTTAAACCAATTCAGAAAAATTTGGGAAGACCGTTTTGCTCAATTGGACAATGTATTGGCAACCATTAAAAATCAAAAAAATGAACCGTAATCTTTTATTCGATTTTTCCATAAACAAGGAAAACAAAACCATTCATGTAAAACGTGAATTTGACGCTAACCTCGAATTGGTTTGGCAAGCTTGGACAACAGCCGAAATGCTCGACCAGTGGTGGGCGCCACAGCCGTATCGCAATCAAACGAAATCTTTGAGTTTCAAAGAGGGTGGAATGTGGCTATATGCCATGATTGGTCCTAAAAATGAAACCCATTGGGCGAGGTTTGATTATGAAAAAATTGAGCCCGAAGAAAGCTATTCAGGTCTGGACGCATTCTGCGATGAAGACGGTAATATCAACACCGATTTTTCAAGAATGCATTGGAAAAATGATTTTTCCGAAGCCGCAGAACATACCACTGTAAACATTACCATTTCGGTGGATGCACTTGAAACCCTTGAAAAAATAATTGCAATGGGCTTTAAAGAAGGATTTACAATGGGCCTAAATCAACTGGACGAACTATTATCAACACTTAAAAAACAGAAAAAATGAACAGCAACTTGCTATTTGATTTTACCGTTGACAAAGCAACAAAAACGGTATACATAACCAGGGAATTTGCCGCCGACCTTTCACTGGTATGGGATGCTTTTACCAAACCAGAAATTCTTGACCAATGGGTGGCACCTAAACCATGGGTATCAAAAACAAAATTTATGGATTTCAAAGTGGGCGGGCGAAGATTTTATGCTATGGTAAGCCCCGAAGGACAAGAGCACTGGGCGATCCAGGAATACACGTCCATTACCCCAAAAACTAATTTCAAAATGTTCAATGCTTTTGCCGACAAAGATGAAAACCCTGAATTGCCGGGTTCTGATTGGGATTACACGTTTAGCGAACAAAACGCAGGCCCGGGCGAGCCAGTCGGACGGGGAAGGACAAAAGTCAGTATTACTATCTATAACGAATCCCTTGCCCGCATGGAGAAGATGATTGAAATGGGCTTCACTGAAGGATTTAAGGCATCAATGGACAATTTGGAAAATCTTTTGGCAACCTTATCGCAAAAATGATCCCGATGGCTATCGGGAACGTTTTCAAAACATCTGTTAAAACCAAAGTACAGGTAAAGAAACTCAAACCGCATATTGACAAAATACTGCCAAACGTAAACTGGAACTTTGACCTTGAAGACATCGATAAAATTTTGCGTATTGACAGCGAAGAACATATCGCTTTGCCAATAATGAATTTGCTAAATAGTCATGACCACAACTGCGAAGAATTGGAGTGAAATACAGCTAAAAAATAACACATAGTTTTATGGTAGGCTGAAAGTCTGTTTTGCCACGAATGCACTAATAATTTTTGAATGACTGCTAAAATATTTGTGTACCTGCCGGCCGGTGAGAATCGCATAGAATCAAATAACACCCATTAAGTCCCAAATATGCCAAAAATGGCAACTGGACACAAAATCATATGTTTGTTCTATAATTTATATTATGTAAAATAGAATAATTGCTATATCCCCTTCATGTCTCACATTATAAGTTATTTAAGTGTGCTATCATCTTCTTGCGTTCATGGGCATTCGGCAATCTACCATAGCCCGCTCCCATATTATCAATCACATGTTTAACTTTGGACGTACCAGGAATCACACAATTAACCGCCTCATGGCCCAAAATATATTTAAGGAAATACTGTCCCCAAGAGTTGATATCAATCTCCGCACACCAATCCGGCAAGGCCTTTCCGCTTACTTTTCTAAATAAATTACCGCTATCAAACGGTTGGTTGATGATAACGGCCGTTCCTTGGTCTTTAGCCGTATCCAGCAAGCGCAGTTCCGCATGGCGATCATTGATCGAATAGTTAAACTGCACAAAATCGGGCTGTTCCTGTTTAATGAGTTTGGCCAGTTGGTCATGCGACGCATTGGTATAATGGGTAAATCCCCAATAGCGTATCTTTTCTTGTGATTTCCAATCTCTTAAGGTTTTAATATGGGTTTGCCAATCCATCAAATTATGGATTTGCATCAGGTCCATCTGTTGGCGTTGCATGTTCCTCATGGAGTCCTGCATCTGGTCCATACCGGCCTGTCTTCCATGGGTCCATACCTTGGTGGCATAAAAGAAATGATCGCTGATCTTGAATTGGGTACACAGATCCCCTACCACTTTTTCTGAGCTGCCGTACATGGGCGAACTGTCGATCATGGTACCGCCAAGTGCTTTCATTTCTTTTAGAACGTCCATTAATTGTAAGCGCTGTTCCCGGTCATTGCCAACATCAAAAGTTTGCCAAGTGCCAAGGCCAACTACAGGAAGTTCCTCTCCCGAGCTTGGTATGTTTCGTTTTTTCATGGCATTGGTTTTAAAGGCCATTAACGTCGGCATTAAAAAAGCTGCTGTCGTTGCACAGCCCACCAATTGAATGGCTTCCCGTCGGTTAATGTGATGTTCCATTTGATCGCTCCATTTGGGTTTTTGTGCTTCAAATACCTTAACCCATTTATGTTTTGAAAGATGAATTTACTAAATTCTTTCATCAATCCAATGAAAGCATCGCTATTACCATCGCTTCTTAAGAGGTTAAACAAAAAAATGCTCTCCACTATCACAAAGCTACACCACTCATAATAAGCGATTAAGCATAAATTTCTAACAATTTGTCATAAAAATTCAGCCCACGGTAATCTATATTGGCTTCACCATCGTAAATAAATTAGACTATAATAAACTTTAAATCAAAATTCAATTATGAAAAAAATTTCAATCCTATTGGTTACGGCCATCCTTTTAACAGCTTGCGTATCGAAAAAGAAATATGTGGCACTCGAACAAGAAAACGGACAAATTAAAAGCGAACTCACCAAGACCAGAGTTGAAAAAGAAGAACTCGAGGCTAAATTTGCCAAGATACAGGCCCGTGTTGATGAGTACAATTCCAAGATCAGTTCATTGACCGACAACAATGTCAAACTTAAAGTGGAAAACGACGTGAAATTTGAGACCGTCGGTGATGCTGCCGTGATTTCCAACGATGCCAAGAAGAAAATGCGTGAAACCCTTGCCAAAGTAGATCCTGCGTATACCGCCAACGCCAAGACCCTTAAGGACTCCATGAATCTAGCGGTATCCTATAACCTACAGCAATCCTTGGACAATAGCAATTTAAATGAAGATGAGGATATTGCCATCGATATTGACGAAACGGTGGTCATGATCTCAATTTCCGATAAAATGCTGTTCAATACAGCAAGCTATCGTGTGAGCGACAAAGCCAATGCGATTCTACAAAAACTGGCCGATGTGATCAATTCAGAACCCAGTATTCAAGTCATGGTCGAAGGTCACACCGACCCAAGGACCATCAATACCGAAAAGATTGCCGATAACTGGGATTTAAGCGTATTGCGTGCCACTTCGGTAGTGAGAAAATTACAAAATGATTATAGCGTAGCCCCTGAAAAACTGATTGCCTCAGGACGTAGCTTCTACCAACCCGTTGTGGATAATGACACCAAGGAAAACCAATCCAAAAACAGAAGGACACGTATCGTGATCTTACCAAATATCAATAAGTTTTTTGCCCTCATGACATCAAATGAGAAGATGGCATCAAATGAATTGAACAATTAACCTAAATACTCTATGTTATTTGGTTCAGAAAAGACTGCTCTCTCATGCGGAGCGGTCTTTTCGTTTAATAGAGGATTATCTTTTCCTTCTGTGTACATGACAAAAAATTGTTTTTAGAACAATTTAATCGGAAAATCAGTATGACCCCTCCCGATAGCTATCGGGGCTAAAGGGAGCCTGATTTTCCTCGATTTGCACCCTTTAGGGCCGGGGCAACAAAGCGAGGAGTTATT
>DASWKU010000074.1:0-4719 GCA_036396455.1 Flavobacteriaceae bacterium | reverse complement strand
TCATATTCTAAATTGGTTAAGTACTCCGATGATATAGGTAATGCATATTTTGGCGGTGTTCCTAATGTGTTTTCGTCCCTGTTTTGAAACGAATAACGCCCCCCTAAAGGATATCTTGAATATAAAGGCGGGTTCAAATCGTCTGTAAAATAGGTATCATCCAAGCTTGCTTCTATACGCACCAAAGGTTTGTTACCTGTATATTGAGACCCTAATAACTCTGTAACATCAAAAGGCTCATGATCGTTAACTTTATTGGTTAAATAAATAACATCAGAATAGATTACGCCCCAATTATAATTGCTTGTGCTTATTGAATTCACTTTGCTTTTAAAGGTGCTATACTTAGAGGTTTCAAAATCATAGGCCAAACGTTCAATAGTTCCTTCTTTAGATACATTTTCTGCTGTATTGGTTTCTATGGTAGCTGTATTATCTCCAGAAGTATCACCTATATCTACAATTTTAGCAGTTGTAGTGTTATTACCAGTTGTTGATATGCCTCCTTTTAATTTACTGGCTATGGCTAAATGGTATGCGGAAGACTGTGAGATATTAGGCAACTCATAAAGCAAAACATTATCGGAAGTATTGTATTTAAAATCAATGTTTGATATGGGTGTTTCGGTTTCTTTGGTGTAGGTTACAAAACTTTCCCATGCTTCATCTTCAAACAAATAGTCTTGCCCACGTTTTAATTGAATATAACCTTGGTTATATTCGTCTTCCATAAAATACTTTTGGTCTATTACAGGATACGCATAGGTTATATTGGTAAGAGGGATATAGTTTGGAGCCCCACCTGTTGTAAACGTGCGTTCTTCCATCTCTTTGGCTGGTTTACCATCTACTACAATGGGTTGAAATATGCCATTTATTTTTTCTTTAAAACTAACTTCAACACGAACAGTTAATTGCTGGTTTGGTGGCAATATATCTGATGACACAAAATTGGCACGGTCTTTAAAGTTTGACCATTCTAATGTGCCCGGAATTTCTTGTCCGTTATGCAACAATACAAATTTATCTAAATCGATGCGATAGGTTTTATCGCCATCATCTTCAGGGATAATTATGGGCTCTCCTACTTTCATATTAAACGTTGCTTGTGGAATGGCAAATACATCAATATCTCTTGTGCCATCATCTGGAGTGACACCTGTAATGATTTTTAACCCTCCTAATGGCGAGGCATCTGCAAACTCACATGCTTCACCTATGGTTAACTTAAACCTGAACTTACCTTTAACCAATCCCCCTAAAACATTAAAATTACCGCCTACATAACCACGCATCCAAACAGGATTAGGTGCTTTTGCTTGCAATAATACGGCCGCACCTCCTTTTATAATGGGGATTTTCTTTTTAATAAAAAACAGTTTAATGTGCACGCCTAACTCTCCCTGTAAATAAGCATAGGCTTGCCCGTTGGCATACCAACCATTAATCCCCACTTGATCCCCTGTATTGGAACATTGGGCTTCCCCATAATCCCTTAACATAATATCAAACCCTGCACCAGCTTGAAAACGTGCATAAAATATTAAAAAGCGTAAATCTCCTGTATCAATAGCGATGTCTGCACCAAAGGCAAATCCACTACCACTAGATAGAGCGTTTTCATCACGCATATAATTTAACTCATTGGCATCAACCCCTAAGATTTGGGCTACCATTGCGGGTGGTGGTGGCGAATCTGGCAATACCGAACCTACCATAAAATAACCACCAGACTCTATACTTACCGGCCCAACGCCTATTCGCAATCCTAAACGGTCTTCTGGTGTCCCTACATAAATGTACCATTCATCCGGGGCAAAATGCAATACCGCCCAACCTGCCCTTCCTCCTGAACCACGCCCTTGTACAAACTTTCCTGGAACGTTTACATAAGCATCAAGTTCTCCATGCAAAACATCATTTTGAAAATCATAAGTGATACCTACTTTTGCGCTAATGGACATTTGCTCATTTGGTGTCTGGGGAAATTCTCCTTCTGCTTTATTTAATAAGTTTCTGCCTGCCCATGAATTTCCTATACTATCATTGCTAACTCCTAAAAACTTCTCTTTAGCAACGGTATTGGCTTTAAGTTTATCCATTAAACCGCTCATATTATTCATTCCTGGAATATCTACATCTAAGAATGTGGCTTGTCCATAAAACCCTAAAAAGTCCACCCCTCCACTCCTGTTAAAGGCTATTTCAAATCCTGCTCCTCCTTTTACAACTTCTTTCTTAACGGCATTAAACATGACCATGGCTTTTACTCCTAAACCTAAGCTTCTATCTGGTGTGTAGCCTATGCCCGTAGGAGCAAAAGACGACCCAAAACCTATCCGTTTCATACGATACGAAGCGCCGCCTGCAAAACCTTCCAAATTGATAGCTCCCGTACCTGCTCCTGGAGGCAGATTGTCTACCATAGCTTCAAATTGCCAATACCTAAAATCTGTTTTTCCAAAAATTCCTTTAGCCGCTACCTTTATACCTTTGCCCGACTTAAACTCTGCTTGCAAACTGGCTGCAAATCCATCTCCATACTCAGGGTCTTCATTCATTAAAATAAGGCTTCCCCCTATTGAAAAGCCCCCTAAATCTGCATCAACAGCAATCGCATCTAAATCAACCCCTCCAAATTTCCATTTTTGCTTATAATTCTCTTCTTCAAATTTTCCTATAATGGCCAAACTCGTTTCTGCTGCAAAGCCGTTGTTCTTACCCATAAGATTAATGGCCAAATCAAAATACAGGTTAGCTTCGTACTCATTAGAAGTAATGCCTATTTTAGAAATAGACACAGGAAATCCTGCTAGGGAGACTTCATCTTTATAGCCCATATAATCAACCTTGAACACAGGGGCTTCTGTTTGTAACACCAAATTTTGAAACTCAATACCTTTAAATTCAACTAGGTTCCTTTTTGGATTTCCTTGGGCATCCTGTTCTCCTGTGACTTCGTTATTACCTTCATTCTCTAAACTTTTAACTTGGTTTGCACTTATGGCCAAACGTCCATGCAGGGTTGCCTTGGGCCTAAACTGCCCTTCGCTTACTGCTAATTCTATTGAACTATTGGGAAACAATTGCCCTTTAGCTTTCCAAAGATTAAAATCAATGACTGAATCATTGCTCACATTGAGCAGGTACTCATCAGGGGAAATAAGTCCTAAATAACGTAAGCCAACTCTATCTGGACTGCTATTGGTGGATTTTTTGTTTTTTGAAACAGGAAGCAATATACGGCCCTCAATATCTGCACCTATAAAATTATTGGCAGCTAAGGACACTTCAATGTGGTCTAGGGAGTATGCCCAAGCCTTAGTGTCATTAGTTCTTCCTTGGTCAAGGGTAAATATGTTATCCCCATAAAAAGTACCTGATACGCCATAGTTATCAATGATTAAATGGTGCGCACCAAAGGCAACCCGTCCATTACTGCCATTACTTATAGTTTCAGAAGTCTTAAACTCTGTAGGCATTCTTACTTCTACCGTGTTTACATAAACACCGCGCCATGCCCGTTCGTTGGGTAGCAACAACCCGTTTTCGTGATAATAACTTGGAAAAGCAATGGCAGGGTCATTATGCAGGTCACTAAAATCCAATACCGCTTGGCTGACAAAGAATTGAAAATTACCATGATAGTCTTTACCGTTTCTCTTCTTGGTCAAAACAAAAGGTTGCAGATCAATACCAACCAATAGGTCGTTCCAGCTAGAAGCTACGACATGAAATCCACCTTTGACTCGATAAGGAACTTGTAAAACTTGAGTACCGTTTTCTGTTTCCACGGTTTTATTGACCATCGTTTTAGATTCATTAACTTCTCCATAGGATTCTATAGGTAGAATAAGTTCCCTGGAAAATTCAACAATCCCTTCTAAACCTAGTTCTTTTACACCATCACAATTAATGGTTACATAGGTTTTATTTTCTACGCTACCTGTTTTATAGTCAAAACCTCCTTTTAAGGTAAGCATCCATTTACTGGCATTGAACGGGATATGCAAATCGCCCAATAACACCAAGTTCGCATCTCCCACAAGCCCTCCTTGATGTGACAGTTTTACATTATTGGCTCCGAAAAAAAGTTCTATTGGGTAGCCATTACTATCGGTCTGAGGAAGACGCACCCTTGCAAATACGGTTAATTCTGTATAATCCTTATTAAAGGTTGCCTTGGTGATCCCTATGGCATATTCTACATTATCATTATTACCGCCTTTGTTTGTATGCTTTATGCCTATGGGAAGTTCTTGGATATCTTCATTGGTAAACTTGTCAATCCATGAATCACTACTTTCTATAGCTTTAAAAGAACTTGCAGCTAAACCCCTTTGACTCGCAATAGTATCTGAAACAGGATACCATTCTTCTAAATGCTCCCAAGAAAATTCTGGGGAATGGTTTTTGAAGTAGGGGGGAATTGTGTATGAATCGTCAATCGTAAAATTTTCACCAGATTGACTTGTTTGGGGCATTCTAAAAAAAGAACTCTTTATTAAAGCCTTATTAAGACCTGGAACCGATTTTGTTTTTCCTGGTATAAGAGCAAGTGGATTATTATTTTTAATTTCATTGTAATGCGTTACAACCGGATTAGCTAACAATTGGGATATATATAGCCCTAAAACAAATGACAGCGTAATTCTTTTCATTTTTTAAATTTCTATATTAATTGATATCATCAGGTCTTTCTCAATTTGGTTATGATAT
>DASWKU010000073.1:0-4895 GCA_036396455.1 Flavobacteriaceae bacterium | reverse complement strand
ATCGGCAACCACTTGCATGGTGTTGGTAGATTTGAACTTTTGACCCGTTACTTTGCTCACAAGATGTATCACATGAGAAAAAAATTGAACCTCCCTGTAGGTTTCCACCTTTACCTGATTGCCGTGTCTGCTTAAATCATTTCGAGCCAAATCGACAAGCATCACATGTTCTGCATTTTCTTTGTCGTCTTCCGATAATTGCTTGGCCAATTCTGCGTCCTTTTCATCATTTCCTGTACGCCTAAAAGTTCCTGCAATGGGATGGATTTCAGCTTTTTCATTGCTTACAATGAGTTGTGCCTCCGGTGAACTTCCAAAGATTTTAAAGTCACCATAGTCAAAATAGAACAGATAAGGCGATGGGTTGATGCTTCTTAAGGCGCGATAGACGTTGAATTCATCGCCTTTAAAACCTTGAGTGAACTTTCGGGAAAGTACCAATTGAAACACATCGCCACGGGCACAATGTTTTTTGGCCAGTTCCACATGTTGTTTGTATTCACCATCGGTAAGATTTGAAACCGTTTCGCCATCTTTATGGAAATTAAATGCTGCAAAGTTTTTTGAGGTGATGAGCTGATAAATTTCATCAATGTTGTTTTCACTGTTGAAACAATGTGCAAAAATGTAGGCCTCATTTTTATAATGGTTTATGGCAATGATATTCTGGTAAACTGCATAATAAATGTCCGGAATATTAAGATGGCCTTCTTTTTTTGAAATCTTTATGTTTTCAAAATAACGAACGGCATCATAAGCCATATAGCCGAAAATTCCATTATTTATGAACTTGAAATGGTCGTCTGTATGTACCTTGAACCGTTGTGTAAAAACATGAATAATATCCGAAACGTTTGTGTCAATGTTTATCTCACTGACCGATTGACTGCCATCCGGAAACTGTTGGGATATGTGCTCGTCTTTAACTTGTATTGAAGCAATTGGGTTAAAACAGATGTACGAAAAGCTATTGTCGTTTGCGTGGTAATCGCTACTCTCCAATAAAATACTATTTGGATATTTATCCCTTATTTTAAGATAGATGCTCACAGGAGTTATTGTATCCGCAAGAATTTTTTTATAATGGGTATGTAAGTTAAAAGGGTTCATTTTTCAATATTAAAAAAGGCTTGTCGTGAATGACAAGCCTTGATATTTTGTTTTTAAATATACAATAGGTTCAGTTCACGAAATTGTGTTTCGGGAAGTCCACCACCAAGTATGATTTAAAATTGTGTTCATGTTTATTATTTGGTTCAAATATAGAAATGAAAATTAATTTTTCAAATTATTTGGGATAAAAATAAAAAAGATTCCCACAATGCGCCTTCGCTAAAGCTTCAGCGACACGCGGATGTGGGAATCTTTACACTAACTAACGCTATCAATCAATATTTAAGAATTAAAATGCTAGATTAACATTCAAATCAAATTCATCATAAATGACTTTATCCTGTAAATCGTTAAAAAAGCTTGGTGAGCCATGTCTGACATCAAATTTGCTTCTGTCAATTTTTAGATTTGCAATAGCTGAATTGTCACCAACAGTCATATCAAAAGTAATGGGGTTGGTAATCTTTTTGATGGTCAAATCACCTGTTACCGTATAATGATCTCCATTGTTTTCAACTTTAGTGATTGTCAAACTAGCGGTTGGATGTTTTTCCACTCCAAAAAAGTCATCAGATTTTAGATGTCCATCCAATTTTCCCTTCCATTCCCCTTCTAAATCTGTAGAACCTAAAGAAGTCATATCTATTACAAAGTGCCCACCTTTAAGCTTATTTCCTTCAAAAATTAACTTGCCTTCTTTTAAATTGATGGTACCTTCATGTTGCCCCGTGACCTTATAGCCTTTCCAGGTTACTTTACTTTGTTTTACATCTACATTTTTCTCTGAAATAGTAGTAAAAGCTACTGATGTCATTGCAAGAATTGCTATTAATCCGATTTTTAAATTGTTTTTCATTTTCATTGTTTAAATTAATTATTATTGGGTTTAAATTATGCTCTTAATTTGGTCAACAGTGTATTTAAGGTTTCCAGTTCTTGGGTTGATAGATTGGAAGTGATCTGCGCCTCGACCTCTTCAACTACAGGATCGATTTCAGTTAATAGTTTTAAACCCTGATCGGTTATAAAAATATCAACCTTTCTCCTGTTTTTTTCACAAGTAAAGCGTTCAACCAATCCTTTTAAAATGAGTTTGTCCACCAATCTTGTGGTATTGCTCATTTTGTTGATCATACGTTCCTGTATATCCTGTAAATTGGTTGGCTCACCTTTTTTCCCTCTTAAAATACGCAACACATTAAATTGTTCTATCGAAATGTCATAATGTTTCAAGACCGTTATAATTTCGTCTTTCATCCAAATGCTTGAGTAGGCGATGTTTAAAACCGTCTTTTTGCTCAAGGGTAATTGAACATTTGTTTTTATGATATCCTCTAACTCTTTCATATACAACAATTGTATATACAAATGTAATATATATTTTTACAAAAGGAATAGCCAAAGCATTAATTTTTTGTTAAAGTTTAAATTGGCATTGCAATGATTTTTAACTTTAGGCTATGAAATATGTTGTTTTAATTGTTTTGTTTTCAGTGCTTTCGTGTAAGAACGAACAGAAAGTTCCTTTAGTGGCCGATGCTGAATTGAAGTCTCCCAAGTTAACAGAGCTGGAAATATTTGATTATGCGGGTTTGGAACCATTGTTAAACAAAAAGGATAAGAAAATCCATGTAATCAATTTCTGGGCAACCTGGTGTGCTCCATGTGTAAAGGAACTTCCGTTTTTTGAAAAGCTTAATAAAACTTATGCAGACCGTGATGTTGAAGTCCTTTTGGTCAGTTTGGATTTTCCGAAACAATACGACAGTAAGCTGAAACCTTTTATTGAGGACAAAAAATTAAAATCCAAAGTTGTAGCTTTAAATGATACAGATGCCAATTATTGGATTCCAAAAATTAGTGAGGACTGGACAGGTGCCATACCTGCAACCTTGATTTACAACAAGGACAAACGGCAATTTTATGAACAACCCTTCAATTACGAAGAACTTGAAACCCAAATAAAACAATTTTTAAAATAAATGATTATGCAAACTTTAAAGACACTTTTTGCTTTTGTGGCAATACTTTCGCTTTCTTCTTTTTCGACTATAAAAGAAGGAAATGGCTATCAAATAGGAGATATAGCAACAGATTTTAAACTTCCAAATGTTGATGGAAAAATGATCTCTTTAGCAGATTATAAAGATGCAAAAGGTTTTATCGTGATATTTACATGTAACACTTGTCCTTATGCCAAAGCTTATGAAGACCGGATTATTGAACTTGATAAAAAATATGCTGCAAAACATTACCCCGTAATTGCCATTATGCCAAATAATCCAAAAGTTAAGCCTGGTGATAATATGGAAGCCATGAAAGCAAGGGCAAAACAAAAGGCATTTCCCTTTCCGTATTTAATGGATGACGGACAAAAAATTTATCCCCAATATGGAGCCACCAAAACGCCACATGTTTATGTGCTTCAAAAAACGAAAAATGGGAATGAGGTAAAATATATTGGAGCAATAGATGACAATCATCAAGATGCTAAAGCCGTAAAGACCAAATATGTTGAAGATGCAGTTGACGCCCTATTGGCTGGCAAAGAAATTAAAGTCACCCAAACAAAAGCTTTAGGTTGTTCTATAAAAGCTTAATAGATAAAGTTTTTAAATAAAATGGAATCCGAGGTGTAACACTTCGGATTTTTTTTTCGTCTATATCACAAAGAAATGCTAATTTTGTGTTCTAAATTTATTGAACGGTGGATTTGACACAAGAAGAATGGGTTTCAGAATTCGAAAACGACAATAATGCGGTTATTTTGGACGTTAGAACCCTAGCTGAAGTAGAAGAGGGCATTATCCCCAATGCCATTCATATTGACATTTATGAAGGCCAAGGTTTTATTGATGAATTAGAAAAACTCGATAAAACCAAAAATTATTATGTGTATTGCAGATCGGGCAATAGGAGTAGGCAAGCTTGTTCCATTATGGACCAGATGGGTTTTGAAAATGCCTATAATCTAATGGGAGGAATTATTGAGTGGGACGGTGAGATTTCATCAATTTAAAAATTTATATATGAAAAAACTCGTTATTTTTTTGGGTATTGTACTTTCTTTAGGAGTATTTAGCTGCAAAAATGAGGTGCAAGAAGGTGTTAAAATAGTGACACCAAAAGAAATGCAGACCATTTTGGAATTGGACGACGTACAACTTGTGGACGTTAGAACGCCTGAAGAACATAAAGAGGGCTATATTGAAAATTCCCAGAATATAGATTATAACTCGCCTACCTTTGATGAGGATATCAAAAAATTGGATAAGACCAAACCCGTAATACTCTATTGCAGATCTGGAAAACGCAGCGCCAAATGTTCTGAAAAACTCATTGAGGCTGGATTTGAAAAAGTTTATGAACTTGAAGGGGGCATTACAGAATGGAAATATAAAGGGATGGACGTTATTGTTAACTAGGCTGTTTTTAAGAACGTTTATTTCTTTCCTATTTTAAGCTTTTTCAGATATAAACTGTAGTCAAGCATTCTTGCATTATTTTTAATGTAATTTTAAAGTTGATTTTTTTGATTGAAAAGGACTTCTTGATTCTCATCTTTCAATAAACCAAAATGTAACTCATGAAGATCATATTCAGTTTGCTCGTAATTGTCATTTGTTCTATTGAATGTAACCGGCAACATTCACAAAATTCCAATCAGGTTCAAGACGATATGGTCATAACTTATGAAGCAAATACTCGTGGATTTTATGAAAAAATATGGATTACCAAAAGTTCCGTTTCTTTCTCAAATGATAGGAGCTTAAAAATTGTGG
>DASWKU010000072.1:0-5784 GCA_036396455.1 Flavobacteriaceae bacterium | reverse complement strand
ACACACAACCTTTAAAAAGGATCACAAATTGGATCTAATGCATGTCGCGATTTGTAAGTTGTTGTCGCCTTATGGGTATTACGAATTTGATTATGTTGATGAGGATGGTTGGCCGCATTATAAAGTGTTGGAACAGTTGCCACATTTAAAAGCGGGAGAACAAAGCGTGCTGATGAAAGAGGCCATTGTAAACTATTTTTTACTAACGGAATATATCAATTAGGTTTATATTGTATGGGAAAAAGAAAACTTAGTGAAGGAGAAAAGTTTATTTCCGAATATTTTAAATATTCTGGAATTGAATATGACTGTGAGGTAAAGTTAAAAAATCTAAAAGATGATAATAAAGGTCATCGTGAGCCTGATTTTTATTTACCTAAATATAAAATATATGTTGAGTTCAACGGAAAGTGGAATACATCAGATTTGGAAAAAGAAAGGTATAGAGAAAAGAAAGTTATTTACTATAGAAATAATATTCCCTGTATCTATCTTTATCCTGAAAATTTAGGAATTATTGATTTTGTTTTTACAAATCGACTTATTGAAGAATTAAAAAAACATTCTTTAAAAAAAGAACTTTTTAGGTTCCAAACTAAAAGGTTTATTGATGATCGTGGAGCATTGTTTCTTTGGCTGTTTTTATCAATATTCATTTTATTTGGAGATTTTAATTGGGATGAAGACAGGTCTATTTTGTTAATATTTTTTGGTATAATTATCTTCCAAGTTTATCGACTAATCGTTGGAGTAAAAAAGTTTTATGTTGAAAATGAAATTCAATTTTAGTTTAACATTTTTTTAGTTGATGTTTTACTTTTACAAAAAACACTAAATTTGCCATCATTTTGATACTGAAATAAATTCAGCACAAGATTAATACCATGATAGACAAGATAAAAGAACTCATTGCTGAAGCTGAATCATTTACAACACAATCCAAAGAAGAGGTTGAAGCGTTCCGTATAAAATATTTGGGCAAAAAAGGGTTGTTGAACGATTTTTTTGCGGAATTCAAAAATGTGGCCAATGACCAAAAAAAGGAGTTTGGCCAAGCCATCAATGCGCTTAAAAAAACTGCCGAAGAAAAAGTCAATGCCTTAAAGCAAGAACTTGAAGGAAAAGAAGATGTTAAAGGTATTTATGGTGATTTGACCCGCCCTGGAGAGCCTGTTGCCATAGGTGCGCGTCATCCGATATCGATTGTTAAAAATCGAATTATCGATATTTTTTCACGTATTGGCTTTAATGTCAGTGAAGGCCCAGAGATTGAGGACGATTGGCACAACTTTACGGCTTTAAACTTGCCTGAATATCATCCAGCTCGAGATATGCAGGATACTTTTTTTATCCAGACCAATCCTGATATTTTATTGCGTACACACACGAGTTCGGTACAAGTGCGTTATATGGAAAACAACAAACCACCAATCCGTACCATTTCACCAGGGAGGGTGTTTCGAAATGAAGCCATTTCTGCCCGTTCGCACTGTTTTTTCCATCAAGTGGAAGGTTTGTATATTGATAAAGACGTCAGTTTTGCCGATTTAAAGCAAACGCTTCAATACTATACCACCGAAATGTTTGGAAAATCAAAAATACGGTTGCGACCATCGTATTTTCCATTTACTGAACCAAGTGCCGAAGTGGATGTGTATTGGGGATTGGAAACCGAAACCGATTATAAAATGACCAAGGGCACAGGTTGGTTGGAGATCATGGGATGCGGCATGGTGGACCCCAATGTCTTGGAAAACTGCGGGATCGACTCCAAAGAATACTCCGGTTTTGCTTTCGGAATGGGCATTGACCGTCAGGCGTTATTGTTGCACCAGATTAGTGATATTCGTTTGTTAAGTGAAAACGATGTACGCTTTTTGGAGCAGTTTAAAAGAGCTTTATAGCTAAATTTTTCATGAAAGCGATATGCAACCTCATCGAAAAAAATTTTCATATCGTCAGGGGTTTCTGTTTCATAGAATCGTAAGTACGGCTTTACCCAATGCGCTGTTCAGTATCTGGCACAACCTTTCCGGTGTCTTTGTGGTCAAAACATTGAAGTCTGCAATCGGCACTTTTTATTGCGTAACGGGTGTCCTGCCCGAGGTATGATTTTTCGTGTTAAAGTATTGATAATAAATAGTTAAAGTGATTATTAATAAGACTAGAGCCTACATTAATTTTGTACATTTAAAGGAACAATTAAATCCATAATCATGAGAATGTTAGTTAACATTGTTCTTCCAATTGAGCCTTTCAACTCAAGGGTCAATGATGGTACTGTTGGTGAGACCATAGGAAGAATAATCAACGAAACAAAACCAGAAAGTGTTTATTTCACCACACAAGACGGTAACCGAGGGGCTACTATGGTTGTAGAAGTAAGCGATGCTTCACAAATTCCATCCATTGCTGAACCTTGGTTTTTGAATTTTAAGGCCAAATGCGACTTTAAAATTGCAATGACTCCAGATGATTTACAAAAGGCGAACCTTAGTAAACTTGCTCAAATGTGGAACGACACTCCCGTTCACTCTCCCAATTAATTCAAACAACATAAAAACACTTCAAGCACCTTGGGGTGTTTTTTTATGCCTTCTTGTTACATCAATCGAATGTATCATTGAAAATTTAACAAAAATTTAATTTCGCTTAGTTCGGAAAAAACCGAACAATTTATATTTTTGACAAAATTTAGCTAGATTATGGTGAATGGTAAAAAAAGGGAGTTAGTAGAAAAACTTGGGGTTCATTTCGAAAATGTCCATAGGCTGGCTCCGGTGGCTGCCAGGATATTAAGCCTTGTTGTTCTCAATGGAAAGGCGGGGACCACATTTGATGATTTAGTGACCAATTTGTGCGCCAGCAAAAGCACCATTTCCACCCATTTAAACCATTTACTTGGGCTAAAGAAAATCGTGTATTTTACGAAATCAGGGGACAGGAAAAAATATTTCACAATTAATGAAGACAGTATCATCATTAGTATTGACGAGATGATTCAATCTTGGGCGAGGCTAAGAGAACTACATGTTGAAATTAAAGCCTATAAGCAATCTCTTGGTCAACCGGAAACCGCCGATGCGACCTCAAAATTCAATTCAGAATTTCATGACAATTATATCAAGTTTGTTGACGATGTGACCAAATCGATTTCTGAATTAAGGGCCAAAATCATAGAAATGCAAAAACAAAAACTTACTCAGTAATATGAAAAAAATCCATTTGTATTCCATTTTAAACCTATTGTTGATAATCTTTACGGTTATAAGCTGTAAAGATGCCAACCCATCTCCTCAACAGGGTCAAACCCAAGCACCTTCTTTTGAGGTGGCCATACTTCAACAAAAAACCATAACGGGATTTAGAACGTATCCAACCACCATTGAAGGTATGGTCAATAGTGATGTGAGGGCCAAAGTGTCTGGTTATATCCAGAAAGTTTTGGTGGATGAAGGCCAAAAAGTGAAAAAGGGGCAGCCTTTGTTCAAATTGGAAACCCAATCCTTGAGTCAGGATGCCGAAGCCGCCAAAGCTGCCGTAAATGCCGCACAGGTTGAAGTCGATAAGTTAGTCCCCTTGGTGGAAAAGGGGATCATCAGTAATATACAATTGGAGACCCAAAAAGCAAAACTGTTACAAGCACAAAGCAATTATAATAGCATCGTCGCCAACATTGATTATGCTACCGTAAAAAGCCAAATTGATGGTTATGTTGGTGCCATTCCATTTAGGGAAGGCTCTTTGGTAAGCCCAACCAATGCAACACCATTGACCACAGTTTCCGATATTACAAAAGTGTACGCTTATTTTTCGATGAATGAAAGCGAATATCTTGATTTTTTACAAAGGACAGAAGGGAAAACATTACAGGACAAATTAAATAATTTTCCAAAGGTGGGTTTAATTCTTGTAAATGGCGAGGAATATCCAGAGCAAGGCAAAATAGAAACAACTGTAGGACAAATTAACCAAAATACGGGAACGGTAAGTTTTAGGGCGGTCTTTGAAAACCCCAATCAACTTTTAACCAATGGCAACAGTGGAAAGATTAAGGTCCCAACCCTTTATGAAAATGCCATGGTGATTCCCCAGGAAGCCACCTATGAGCAGCAAAAACAGGTCATGGTTTTTAAATTGGGAGAAAATAATACGGTCTCCACTTCAATGATTAAGATTAAAGCAACCGTTAACCATTTATATGTTGTGGAATCCGGTGTTAAGGAGGGCGACAAAATTGTGGTTTCAGGAGTTGGAAAGTTAAGAAGCGATATGGAAATCACGCCAAAAGAGATTCCTTATGATAGTATTATCAAACCCATTAAAGTCGTATTTAAAAACTAGAAAGGTATCATTATGTTAAAGACATTTATTGAAAGACCTGTGCTCTCCACAGTTATTTCCATTATCATATTAATGCTTGGTTTTATAAGTATTTCTAGCTTACCTATAGAACAATATCCAGATATTGCCCCGCCAACTGTACAAGTGTCCGCAACTTATCCCGGGGCCAGTGCAGAAACCGTTTTGGAAAGTGTCGTCATCCCTATTGAAGAACAGATCAATGGTGTTGAAGGAATGACCTATATCACTTCAACAGCGGCAAATAATGGTACTGCAAGTATTACCGTATACTTTGATCAGGATGTTGATGCCGATGTTGCCGCCGTCAATGTTCAAAACCGTGTGTCCCGGGCAAATCCTCTGTTGCCGCAAGAGGTAAAACAAACGGGGGTCATTACCCAAAAACAGCAAACGAGTGCCTTGATGTTCTTTTCTTTATATTCAGAGAATAAAGATTATGATGCCACCTTCATTCAAAATTATTTAAGAATCAATGTGATTCCGGCCATTCAAAGAATAAATGGTGTTGGAAACGTCAGTGTATTTTCCCAGAACGATTATACGATGCGTATTTGGCTGAAACCCGAAAAATTAGCTGCATATAATTTGATTCCTTCTGATGTTGCAGACGTATTGAGAGAACAAAATCTGGAAGCAGCGGCGGGATCGCTTGGCGAAAACAGTGGAGAAGCATTTACGTATGTTGTTAAGTATAGCGGCCGTTTTAAATACGAAAAGCAATATGAAGATATCATTGTAAAAGCCTTGGGCAACGGGGAATTTTTACGTTTAAATGATGTGGCTACCATTGAACTTGATGCGCAATCGTACACTTCAGGCGCCATGAGTTTAGGCCACCCTGCTGTGTTTATGGGAGTTTTTCAAACCAAGGGCTCAAATGCCCAGGAAATTATTGAAAACATTAAAGTCACTATAGATAAAATTAAAAAAGACCTACCAAAAGGATTGGATATTTTTTATGCCTATGATACCAGTTTATTTTTAACAGCATCCATAGATAAGGTTGTAACAACATTAATAGAAGCTTTCCTATTGGTATTTCTTGTGGTATTTATCTTTTTACAGGATTTACGCTCTACACTTATTCCGGCCATAGCGGTTCCGGTGTCCATTATTGGTACGTTTTTCTTCCTGAATCTATTTGGATATTCCATCAATTTATTAACACTGTTTGCTCTTGTTTTAGCCATTGGGATTGTGGTTGATGATGCCATAGTTGTGGTTGAGGCTGTTCACGCCAAAATTGACCACGGTGAGACAAATGCTAAAAAAGCAACATTGACCGCCATGCACGAAATTGCCGGTGCCATTGTATCCATTACTTTGGTTATGGCAGCCGTATTTGTTCCGGTAACATTTGTACAGGGGCCAACCGGCGTGTTTTACAAGCAATTTGGCATCACCTTGATTATTGCCATT
>DASWKU010000071.1:0-3234 GCA_036396455.1 Flavobacteriaceae bacterium | reverse complement strand
TGATGTTTGCTTTCATATAAATTGACTTTTTGTGGTCAACCTATATCAGGGACGTACATTCGTCCAGACTCTTGGTTCTTGTCTCTTGGTTCTTTGCACAACCAGATTATCAAGACGCTACACCCGAGGCAGTCCCGATAGGCTATCGGGACATCGGGGAATTATTTAGATTAAAAAACGTTTTTGTACTATCATTTTTTCTCTGCAATTGTTTTTTTTGCTTTCTTGTTGCCCTATCCAAAGAGTCTTTCTTCTTTTTTAATAATCGTTCCGTTTTTAATTTAGCTCTTTTTATTGAATCGTTTTTTCTCTTGGTAATTCTCTCGGTTTTTATTTCAACTTTTTCAAGGGAATCCCTTTTCCTTAGTAGCCGCTCCACAAAGGTTTTAGGCCTCTCCTTAAAGGCGGTGTTGTTTTTATGATAGGTTGTGTCCTTTTTAATATAATCAATCCAGTAACCATCTTTTAAATTACTTTTGTAAGCTCCTTTAAGTATTATATTTCCGTTAATATCATAGCGAATAAAAGCCCCTTCTTTATATCCATTGTACCATTCTTGATATTGGTTGAGCATACCATTTTCATTCCAACTTTTCCAAACCCCGGTTTTGAGTCCATAATTGAACATCCCCTTTTCTGCTAATTGGTTCGACCTGTAATATTTTGAATACATATTGTGCAAAATGTTGCCTCCAACGCTGGATAACGATTGATGAATCTCGCCAGATCTAAACCAATAGTAAACCTTATCATGTTCTAAATGGTTTAATTTTTTAACAGATATATAACACTCAATATCAAAGTCTCCTTCCCGTACAATTCTTTTTTGAACGTCAGACGAGAAAGCCAAACATAGAAAGGATAGCAAAAGGAATACAAAGCTTTTTTTCACAAGTAACTATTTACCATTATAATATTCAGATGGGTCTAGTTTGCTAAAAATAATAGTAACCTATTACATTTTGTTAAGGTTTTGCCTTATTAAAGATAAGGGAAGTTGTTTTAGTTATATTTTGGAATTTCCATTATGTTTCCTAATAAGCCGTTTAGATATTCTTCTTATAATTTCGTTTTTAGGATATAAAATTGATTAGGAAATGGGTTCATTATAAAACATTTAAAGACAATTATATAAAGCCCAAAGTACGCTTTTAAGCTAGCATTGGTTTGTAAAACTCAAGTGTCTTTTCCTCCTCAATCACCTTATTAAAATTACTTCCTTATTTTTATTAATGCAAAACCCTATATAATCTAAAGTGTTATGGCTTATTTTTACCACTTAAGACATTTTTTTGTGTCGATTAAATCAATGAAAATCGTATCTATTTCAATACTATTAATTTGGCTGGGGGCCATTACTCACGCTCAGACATGGCTACAGGACCAGAAGATCGTGGCTTCGGACAGGAACGATACTGATTTTTTGGGAATAGATGTGGCAATAGATGGCAACCGTTTGATTGTAGGATCACATATGCAGGATTTCGACGAAAATGGGCAAAACGAAATTGCTGGTGCTGGTGCTGTCTATATTTTTGAGGAAGACGTAAGCAATAATTGGATAGAAGTTGATAAACTTGTCGCTTCAGATAGGGCGGACAATGATCAGTTCGGTTGGTCCGTCGCTGTCAGTGGCGACTATGCGATAGTGGGGGCCTATTTGGAGGATAATGACGTCTCCGGGGGGAATTTCTTGTCGGCCTCAGGCTCTGCCTATATCTTCGAGCGGGACACCAATGGAAATTGGCAGCAGGTACAGAAACTGACGGCGGCCGTGAGAGGACTGAACGATCGATTTGGCTGGGATGTATCCATTAGTGGAGACTACGCTATAGTTGGCTCCTATTTTGAAGATGAGGACGAAAATGACCAAAATTTTCTTAGCGGCGCAGGTTCCGCCTATATTTTTAAAAGAGATGGTACAGGGATATGGAACCAGGTCCAAAAAATAGTGGCGCAGGATAGAAGTAGTGGAGACCTTTTTGGGCATTCTGTTTTCATCAACCAAGACCGTCTCATTGTAGGTGCACCTGGTCAAGAGGACCGTCCCGGTGCCGCCTATGTTTTTGAAAAGGATGGGACCGGTAACTGGGCTGAAGTAAAAAAATTAACGGCTCTGGATGGCACCAATGGGGACCAATTTGGATATAGAGTTGGTATTGACACTGATTATACCATTGTGGTAGCATTAACAGAAGAGGAAGATGCATCTGGTCAAAATACAATAACCGATTCGGGCTCTGCATATATCTTCGAAAGGGACGGAACAGGAGAATGGAGTCAGGCCCAGAAGCTTGTGGCATCGGACCGAGATGTAAACAGTAACTGGTTTGGGTATGGCGTATCTATAGGTGGTAAATATGCCGTTATAGGAGCCCGATATGAAGATAAGGATGGATCTGGACAAGATCCCTTGACCGATGCCGGGGCGGCCTACATTTATGAACGGAACATGGACGGAACCTGGAGCGAGATGCAGAAAATTGTAAATACAGACCGAAGCATATACAATCAGTTTGGCTATTCGGTAGCAATAAGTGGTGACTTTTTAATTGCGGGAGCAGTAGGTGAAACTTTAGATGCTTCTGGCCAAAACCCAATTTCCCGTGCTGGTGCAGCCTATGTGTTTCAGTTAACGCCTCCCTTGAATATTGATAATGATAGTTTTGGGCCATTATTAAAAATATACCCTAACCCTACCAATTGGGCACTGACCCTAGATCTGGGCACAAATTATGGCTCTATAATATTGACACTTACAAATTGTATTGGGCAAACGCTCTTGACCAAAAGTTTTAGGGACACGGATAATATCAATTTTGAAATTGAAGGCGCTAAAGGTGTCTATTTTGCACAAGTGGCCACCGGTGATGGCAAGTATGTAGTATTAAAGGTTGTAAAAAGATAAAGTGGGGGTTTTATCGAAATAATACAAAAAGCCTTGACCTAAAAGATTACTTTAGCGCCTTTTTCATTTTTTTAAGGTCTTTAACATCTATTTTTGTGTCCTTAAAACCTATACTGCTGAAAAACAGTATATCCCCTGTTTCAGCATCATAAATAGCATTGGCAAACATATCCATCAAGCTTGATTCCACTTTTTTATCAGGTGTTCTCTTCAGCATACCGTTGTCATGCCTACTGCCATCAATAATATCCCCCTGAACTATTTTCATTGTTGGTCTTGGTGCATTAATAACCTTAATGAAACAAATTACATTGGGGTCTCTGTTA
>DASWKU010000070.1:0-9894 GCA_036396455.1 Flavobacteriaceae bacterium | reverse complement strand
GTCATCGATTTGAATGGTATATTTCCCTTTTGGCAAATAGTATTTCCCGTTGTCTGCCTGCTTTATTTCCAAACTTGAGTTATCCTTAATCCATTCTGTTTTACCCGATTCAGTAATGGTTAAATCATAATTTGCATAATTGAACCCTTTATCAGCATTTACTTTTATACTGCTCAATTCAATGTTGTTGTCAGAAAGAATTTTTATTGTTTTCTCTCCTGAAGCATTGGTGTAAAATGTGATTGTTGTTGATGGTTCATAAACATCATACCAAGCTCCGTACGAGCTTCCCCAACGATCAGAGTATCGCATGCTTTCCATATCAAATAGCACGATGGATTGATTCATTTTTGAAGCATTCATTTTTTGTAGTGGTGCAATATCTGCTTTATAAATACTCCTACCGTGGGTTCCCAATAGCAAATGTTTTGCTTCAGGTTGAATGGCCATGTCGTGTATTGCAACAGCAGGAAATCCTTTACTGAACACTTCCCAAGATTGCCCTTGGTTAAAGGACACATAGGCACCATTATCTGTGCCTAAATACAAAATGTTTTCATTTTCAGGATCTTCTCTAAGCACATTTACAGGGGAAGCTGGAATATTGGAACTGATGTTTTTCCAAGTTTTCCCATAATCATTGCTCATATAAGCATACACTGAAAAATCATCCCAACGATACCCGTTTAGAGTTGCATAAACCCGTTCTTTTTTGTGTTGTGAAGCCACCACCCTGGATACCCACAAATCTTTTGGCAGACTTGAGGAAATATTTTGCCAGTTGCCACCGGCATCTTTAGTCACATAAATCAAACCATCATCGCTTCCGGTATAAATTAACCCAAATTGAGAGGGTGATTCGCTGATGGTTGTCAATGTTCCATAAGCTACATTTCCTTTTTTGCCGCCTTTGGTAAGGTCTCCACTTATAGCAGTCCAATCGGTTCCCTGATTCATGGAACGCATCAGCTTATTTCCTCCAAGATATAGGATATCCTGATTGTGAGATGACAATAAAATGGGTGTTTGCCAATTGAACCGATACGGGTTTTCACCCAACTCATGTTTGGGTTGGATATAGGTTTGTTCATCAGTTTCGGTATTGAGCCTAAAATAATTTCCAAATTGAAAACCAGTATATACAATATTTGAGTTTCTGCTATCTACCTGAACCTGCATGCCATCGCCTCCCATTATACTTTCCCATGGATATTGGCCACTGGCTTCCCAACGTTTATTTTCTCGAGCATTGTTTGGGCCTTTCCAAACCCCATTGTCCTGCAAACCACCATAAACATTATATGGCTTTTCATGGTCAAAGGCTATAGCATAAAATTGACCTACTGAAGGAGCATTGTTTTTTGTCCAATTTTCGCCATCATCATAAGTTATATTGACACCTCCATCATTGCCGTTGATTAAATGATTTGGATTTTTTGGATTGATCCAAAGTGCATGATGGTCTGCATGTACATTTTCAGCATCCATTGACGCAAACGTTTTGCCTCCATCTTTTGATTTTAGAATGGGCACACCGTAAACATAAATATGATTTTCATCAGCAGGCGATACATAAATATGTCCAAAGTAGTAGCCATAACTGTAATAAATATCCTCTAAATACTCCGAATGTGTTTTTTTCCAAGTCACGCCACCATCGATACTTTTATAAACTTCAGCCCCAATTACGGGAGTGTCAAAAAGCATAGAGTTGGCATCTTCCAGATAATTAGCCAAATCTATCGGTTTTACAGTTCCACTTCTCACCATCTGTTTCACATTTTCAGCATGATATTTTTCTTGAAAATCATTGGTTTTGAGAAAGTCGTTCAGCTTTTTGTCATCCAATTTTAAAAAGGTGTCAGTACTCATAGTTTTAAAATCCTCTTTTGTCAAAATATCTGAACCTTCTTTTTTGGGCTCGTCGGGTCTTCTAAACTGGTTGTCATGAATGGCGTAAACCGTGTTATCATCATAAACTGCAAGACCGATTCTGCCAACACCGCTAC
This sequence comes from Flavobacteriaceae bacterium, assembly GCA_036396455.1. GTDB lineage: Bacteria > Bacteroidota > Bacteroidia > Flavobacteriales > Flavobacteriaceae > Geojedonia. Next base: position 7,885 of record DASWKU010000070.1, on the reverse strand, counting down.
CTTTTGGGAAACCGCTTTTTTCAGTAGAGACTTTAGTCCAAGTAGATCCCGCATCGATACTTTTATAGATTCCCGAATGCGTTCCATTGCCGTCAAAATTCCACGCCTTTCTATCTTTGCTCCAAGAGGAGGCAAACATCACATTAAAATTATTTGGGGAATATTGCACATCAATAATACCACTCATTTCATCAACAAAAAGGGTTTGCTTCCAGGTTTTGCCACCATCGCTGGTTTTATAAACACCCCGTTCTTTATTTGATGAATATAAATGTCCTGTTACACCCACCACAACCTGATCTGGATCGTTTGGGTCAATCAATATTTTGCCAATATGATGCGAATCAGCCAGTCCAAGGTTGGTCCAAGTTTTGCCGTTATCGGTAGATTTTAAGAGACCTATTCCGGCATAACTGGAACGCGACGCATTGTTTTCACCCGTACCTACCCAAATGGTTTTGCTTTTCCAATCCACAGCAATATCGCCAACATTTTGGGTGTTGGATGAATCAAGAATTGGCGTAAATGTTGTTCCGTTATTAACGGTGTGCCAAACCCCTCCTGAAGCATAAGCTACATAAAACTCGATGGAGTTGTCTGGATTAGCTTCTATATCAGTCACACGACCACTCATAATTGATGGACCAATATTCTCAAAAGGCACATGCTTTACCAAAGAGTTTTTGGTTAGCTCTTCTTTCTGTTGAAGCGATTTTATCAAGACACTTGAAGGAGTTGCTGAAGGCTGACCCCATCCAGTAATTGCGTATAAAAAAAGGGCGGTTAGAAGGATTTTATTGAATTTCATGCGAGTTAGGTTTTTTGATGCTGAAAATTAACCATTCTAAATATAGCATCAAAACACAATTAAAAAGTTTTACAAAATAAGAAGACTGGACCTGTCTTAATTTCAATAATCGAAATTTGTATTTTTGATAAAATTTAAAAACATGAAATGCTCATAACCCCTCCGAAACATCTGAGTTGGATACATCCCGATGGCCATCGGGACGAAAATGATAATCGGGCATTCCATCTGACCTATAAAAAACAATAAATATTACCAGATGAAATATCTTCCAATAAACAATCAGCTTTTTATAAAAAACCGTAAAAACTTTACTGCGCAAATGAAACCCAATAGTTTGGCGGTTTTTAACTCCAATGACATTTATCCAATAAGTGCCGACAGCACCATGCATTTTGAACAACACCGTGATATATTTTATTTAAGTGGTGTGGATCAAGAAGAAAGTATTTTGGTGTTATTTCCGGATTGCCCAAAAGCAAATCACCGTGAAATCTTATTTTTAAAAGAGACCAATGACCATATTGCCGTTTGGGAAGGCGAAAAATTGACCAAGGAAGCAGCGTTTGAAAAGAGTGGAATCAAAACGGTATATTGGTTACAGGAGATGGAGAAAATCATGTTTGAACTCATGACACAATGCGATACAGTTTATATCAACACCAATGAGCATTACAGGGCTTCGGTGGTGACTGAAACAAGAGAGGACCGATTCACAAAATGGTTAAAAGATAAATATCCTGCACATTCAGTTGCCAAAAGCAATCCTATTTTACAACGCTTGCGCTCCGTAAAGGACTCCATTGAAATTGAATTGATACAACAGGCCTGTAATATTACAGAAAAAGGGTTTAGACGGGTATTGAGCTTTGTAAAACCCAATGTTTGGGAATATGAAATTGAAGCTGAATTCATGCACGAGTTTTTGCGTAACCGGTCCAAAGGATTTGCTTATACGCCTATTATTGCATCAGGGAATAATGCCAATGTGCTGCATTACATTCAGAACAATCAACAATGCAAGGCCGGCGATTTGATTTTATTGGATGTGGCCGCAGAATATGCCAACTATTCCAGCGATATGACAAGGACCATTCCGGTTTCGGGTAAATTCACCGATAGGCAAAAAGCAGTTTACAATGCCGTTAATCGCGTGAAAAATGAAGCGACCAAAATGTTGGTCCCTGGAACACTTTGGGAAGATTACCATGTAGAAGTTGGCAAAATCATGACTTCTGAATTATTGGGCCTGGGGTTATTGGCTAAAGCCGATGTGAAAAATGAGAATAAGGATTGGCCGGCCTACAAAAAATATTTTATGCATGGCACCTCACATCATCTAGGTCTGGACACTCACGATTATGGCATTTTGACCGAACCAATGCAAGCCAATATGATATTTACAGTGGAACCTGGTATTTATATTCCCGATGAAGGTTTTGGAATTCGGCTTGAGGATGATGTCGTGATTCAGGAATCTGGAGAACCCCTTAATTTGATGAAAAACATTCCCATTGAAATAGAGGAGATTGAGGGTTTAATGAACTAATCTTAAATTGATATTGGGTTATAAAAATCAAATTAAAAGTGAATTTAGAATATAAAGGTACAGAGTTATTTTATTCGGTCGTTGGAAAAGGAGAAACGATTGTTTTACTTCACGGGTTTCTTGAAAGCAGCACCATGTGGAGGGATTTAATCCCTCACATTTCTAACACACATCATGTGGTTTGTGTAGATTTACTTGGTCAAGGGCAGACGGGATGTTTGGGGTATATCCATACCATGGAACAAATGGCCGAAGCGGTTGAAGCCATTTTAAGCCATTTAAAAGTTAAAAAAGCAACACTCATTGGCCATTCCATGGGTGGTTATGTGGCACTGGCTTTTGCAGAACAATATCCTGAAAACGTTGAAGGACTCTGTTTGATGAATTCAACAGCTATGGATGACAGTCCCGAAAAGAAACTAAATCGAGATAGAGCAATTGAAGCCGTGAAACAAAATCATAGAAGCTTTATAAGACTATCAATAGCAAACCTGTTTAGGCCAAAAAACAGGATGGTCTTTTCTGAAGAAATCCAAAACATAAAAGAAGAGGCGTTGCAGTTTCCCATTCAAGGGATTATTGCTGCGCTCGAAGGCATGAAAATCAGAAAAAATAGAGTTGGATTATTTAGGAACGCAAAGTATAAAAAAATGATGATTATTGGCCGCAAGGACCCTGCACTTCAATACAATACTTTGATAGATCAAATTAAAGATTCAGATGTTGAAATGGTAGAATTCCCAGATGGCCACATGAGCTATATTGAAAATAAAGAAGAATTTACTTACAATATTATGCATTTCATCGAAAAATAATACTGATTGTCTTAAATATAGTCTTTTTTTCTTATGTTAGAAGTCCCAAATTTACCAATTATGAAAAACTCTACTCGCCAACAAAATTCATTCAAGATTATCTGCGACATTATTGGACACAAATACGAGGTTTCTAAACAAGTAACTTCTCACGTAAAAGAATACACTTGCAAATGTTGTAAGAAACAGCTTACCACCAATAGCAATGGCCATTTAACCGAGCTAACCCCTAAGTTTAAGGAGATTAATTCAATTTTGGAAGAAATTTATACCAGACGAATGTTACGTTCAAAGTCAAAACCGATCACTTCGTCGATATATTGATTTTCCATAGTACGTTATTATTTCATTTTCATATATTTAATCCCCTCTTTTAAGAATTAAATAAATTAATAGCGTGAAAAGTATCTATTGTTCAATATTTGGACACCAGCTTGTTGTATCCAAACGAGTGACCCACCATGTAAAAGAATACAAATGTAAGAATTGCAATCTCCAGATGACGACGGACGGAAAAGGAAAATTGACTCCTTTAACCTCTAAGTACAAAGAAATAAATTCCGTATTGGAACGCATTCATATTAAACGTTCTCTAAAAAAAAGAAAAGATCTTATTCTTGATCGCTAAGTGCATTCCACCCTTTGGCAATTAATGGGATTGACGCTTTTCCTCTTGTTATCAAATGCATTCCTCTTTCTTTTTCGGTAATATACCCAATCACGGTTAAATTTGGATTGGCCTTTATTTTCGGATAGTCCTCTTGGGAAACTGTCATTAATAATTCATAATCTTCTCCACCATTCAAGGCAATCGTTGTGCTATCAATATTGAACTCTTCACAAGTTGAAATGACCTGCGGATCTAAAGGAATTTTATCTTCATAGAGTTCAACTCCAACACCACTCTGTTTACATAAATGTATTGTTTCTGATGAAAGCCCATCACTGATATCAATCATGGAAGTAGGTTTGACCTTTAAATCCTTTAAAAGTTTCACAATGTCTTTTCTGGCTTCGGGTTTTAATTGGCGCTCGATAATATAGGTATAGGGTTCTAAATCTGGTTGGTTGTTAGGGTTGACTTTAAAGACTTGTTTCTCTCTTTCAAGAACTTGAAGCCCCATATAAGCACCGCCCAAATCTCCTGTAACCACTAGGAGGTTATTGGGTTTGGCCCCATTTCTATAAACAACATCTTCGCTAGTAATTTCACCAATGGCCGTTACCGAAATGATCAATCCAGTGGTTGAAGACGAGGTGTCTCCGCCAACAATATCGACGTTATAGATTTTGGCCGCCATTTCTATACCAGCATATAATTCTTCCATGGCCTCCAAAGAGAACCTATTTGAAACTGCTATTGAAACTGTAACTTGAGTGGCATTGGCATTCATTGCATATACATCAGATAAATTGACCATAATAGCTTTATAGCCTAAATGTTTAAGAGGCATATAGCTTAAGTCAAAATGCACATTTTCAATTAATAGGTCGGTGGTAATCACAATTTTTTTTGATTTGAACTCTAAAACAGCAGCGTCATCACCAATGCCCTTAATAGTTGATTTCTGTTTGATTTTAAAGTTTTTGGTCAAATGGTCTATGAGCTTAAACTCGCCCAATTCACTTAACGGAGTTCGTTGTTGATTTTTATCTTCTAGCATGTCGCAAATTTAATATTCTTTTATAACAAATGCCTATAAAACCATTTGCTAATATAATGTTAGGTTTTATTGAAAAACCCCACTTATATTGTATATTTGTGGTCTATTTAGAAACAATCTAATTTAATTATGATCAAAGTATCTGAAACAGCTAAAAAGAAAGTCATCGAGTTGATGAACGAGGATGGCTATGACACCACAAAACATTTTGTGCGGGTTGGCGTTAAGAGTGGAGGTTGTTCGGGATTGTCTTATGATTTGAAATTTGACAAAGAACAATTTGAAGGCGATAAGGTTTTTGAGGATAATGGAGTGAAAATCATTGTAGATAAAAAAAGTTTTTTATACCTGATAGGGACTACACTTGAATATTCAGGAGGCTTAAACGGAGCAGGTTTCGTTTTCAACAACCCTAATGCAAATCGAACATGTGGTTGTGGAGAAAGCTTTTCATTATAAAACAAAGTATGAACAAGTATACAGAAGACGATTTAAGAGAGGAATTAAAAACCAAGGAATACGAATATGGTTTTTACACTGATATAAAATCAGATACATTTCCTGTTGGGTTAAATGAAGACATCGTTCGCGCCATTTCCAAAAAGAAAGAGGAGCCCGAATGGATGACCGAATGGCGATTGGAATCGTTCCGTTATTGGGAACAAATGATCGAACCAAAATGGGCAAACATCCATTATAAGAAGCCAGATTTTCAGGCCATATCCTATTATTCCGCACCAAACAGTAAACCAAAATACGATAGTCTGGACGAAGTGGATCCAGAGCTTTTAGAAACCTTTAAAAAGCTTGGAATTTCCCTTGACGAACAAAAAAAATTGGCCGGAGTCGCCATGGATGTCGTAGTCGATTCGGTTTCTGTGGCAACAACATTTAAAAAGACATTGTCCGAAAAAGGAATCATTTTCTGTTCCATTTCCGAAGCCATTAAGGAACATCCCGAACTGGTAAAAAAATATATGGGCACTGTGGTTCCTCAAAGGGACAATTTTTATGCCGCTTTAAATAGTGCTGTATTTAGTGATGGCAGTTTTTGTTACATTCCTAAAGGCGTAAGGTGCCCAATGGAATTATCAACCTATTTTAGAATCAATCAAGCTGGGACTGGGCAATTTGAGCGCACATTGGTTATTGCAGATGAAGGTAGCTATGTTAGCTATTTGGAAGGCTGTACTGCTCCAACACGTGACGAAAACCAATTGCATGCTGCGGTTGTTGAGCTTATTGCTCTTGATAATGCTGAAATTAAATATAGTACTGTTCAAAACTGGTATCCAGGAAATGCAGAAGGCAAAGGAGGCGTTTTCAATTTTGTGACCAAGCGTGGCTTATGTGAGAAGAATGCAAAAATTTCCTGGACACAGGTTGAAACCGGTAGTGCCATAACATGGAAATATCCGAGCTGCGTGCTGAAAGGAGACAATTCCGTTGGAGAGTTTTATTCCATCGCTGTAACGAATAACTATCAACAAGCCGACACGGGAACTAAAATGATCCATTTAGGAAAAAACACAAAATCCACTATTATTTCAAAAGGGATTTCAGCAGGGAAAGCGCAAAATTCATACCGTGGATTGGTGCAAATACATGCAAGAGCGGACAATGCCCGCAACTTTTCACAATGCGATAGCTTATTGATGGGAAATGAATGTGGCGCACACACATTTCCTTATATTGAAGCAAAAAATAAAACAGCTCAAATAGAACACGAGGCGACGACGAGTAAAATAGGCGAGGACCAGATTTTTTATTGCAACCAAAGGGGTATCGATACCGAAAAAGCGATTGCATTGATTGTGAATGGATTTAGCAAGGAAGTTCTAAATAAACTCCCCATGGAATTTGCGGTTGAAGCACAAAAATTATTGGAAATAAGTTTGGAAGGGTCAGTAGGATAAATTTTATTAAGATGAAAAACATCATGTTGTTGATTGCATTTTTTATGGCATTGACGAGCTGTAAAAATGGTTCCAAATCTGAAAAGAATTTGGAGAACGTTCAAAATCAAGAGGAAAAAACAGCAAAGCAAAGTGATGGCTTGGCTTTGTTGAAAGGTGAGTTTGTGTATTATGCCGATGCGGCTGTGCTTCAAACCAATTCAAGTTCAATTTATGGTGTTATTATTAATGAAAAAATGCACGAACTTGATAAACTGGCACAGCAATATAAAACAGAACCTACCGATTATGTTGCGGTCGAAATAAGAGGGGAAATCATTCCAAAGCCAGAAAATGAAGAAGGCTGGCCATACAGAATAAATATCAAGGAAATATTAAATGTGAGTAAATCTCAAAATGAAGTTGAGGTTATAAAATTAGAATCAGAATAAATATGTTAAAAATAAATAATTTACACGCCAGTGTTGAAGATAAGGCCATTTTAAGAGGCATTGATTTGGAAGTGAATGCCGGGGAGATTCATGCAATAATGGGACCAAATGGTTCTGGTAAAAGCACATTGGCATCGGTTATTGCCGGAAAAGAGGAATATGAAGTTGTGCAAGGTGAAATTCTTTTTGAAGGTCAAAACATTGATGACCTGTCAGCAGAAGAAAGAGCACATAAGGGCATCTTTATGTCGTTTCAATATCCTGTTGAAATTCCCGGGGTATCGGTGACCAACTTTATGAAAACCGCGATTAACGAAACCAGAAAAGCAAAGGGGTTGGAAGAAATGCCAGCCAATGAAATGCTAAAATTGATTCGTGAAAAGGCGGAACTCCTCGAAATTGACCGTAAATTTTTATCACGTTCGCTCAATGAAGGATTTTCTGGAGGGGAAAAGAAGCGCAATGAAATCTTTCAAATGGCCATGTTGGAACCAAAATTGGCAATATTGGACGAAACCGATTCCGGATTGGATATTGATGCGCTTCGTGTTGTCGCAAATGGAGTTAATAAGTTAAAAAGTAAAAACAATGCAGTCATTGTTATTACGCATTACCAACGATTATTGGATCATATTGTTCCAGATTTTGTACATGTTCTACATAACGGCAGAATTGTAAAATCAGGAACCAAGGAGTTGGCCC
>DASWKU010000069.1:0-5847 GCA_036396455.1 Flavobacteriaceae bacterium | reverse complement strand
GAGCCATGGGTGACAGAATTTATGTATCCAATGTAAAAACAAGTACCGAAGTGAACATTTATAGTATTACGGGCGCTTTGGTAAAATCATTCAAGACAAATACGGATACCGATTTTAGCTTTAAAACAGGCCTGTGGATTGCCTCTGTAAAAACGTTGGAAGGTCAAAAAGCCGTTAAATTGGTAACACAATAAAAACGATTGTTTAAAATTGAAAAATACAAGGGACATATTCAAAGTATGTCCCTTGTTTTATATATGGCTTTTTCTGATTCCCATTTCAAGTCCTCTCAGTTCGGCCAACCCTCTCAATCTGCCAATGCACGAATACCCCGGATTGGTAACTTTATTTAGGTCGTCCAGCATTTTATGTCCATGGTCCGGTCTCATGGGGATGTTATAATCAGTTCTTCCGGATGCTTTTCTTCTATTCTGTTCGTGAATAATAGCGTTCATGACTTTGAACATATCGACGTTTCCTTCAAGATGGTTGGCTTCATAAAAACCTCCGTTTTGCTCCCGTTTAATATTACGTAGATGGATAAAATGAATGCGGTCTCCAAATTGTTCAACCATGGCGGGTAAATCATTGTCAGGCCTCACTCCAAAGGAACCTGTACAAAATGTAAGGCCATTGTTAATACTCTCAACAGATTTAAAAATGTGTGAAATATCGGCTGCGGTGCTCACAACTCTGGGTAACCCTAAAATTGGATATGGCGGGTCATCAGGATGTATGCACATCAACATTCCAAAGTCTTCGGCAGTATTTATAATCTGTTTCAGAAAATAAATCAAATGGTTTCTTAATTCGTCGGCACCTATATGTTTATAATGTTCCAGAACCCCATTAAATTGCTTAAGGGTATAGCCTTCTTCAGCACCGGGCAATCCTGCTATAATGTTATCCACCAATTGCTTCTTTTCTTTTTTGGTCATTTCCAGTTCCCGAGCCTTGACTAAAGCGATTTGTTCATCGGAATACTGCTTTTCGGCATTAGGCCTTTTTAATAGAAACAAATCGAAGACAGCAAAATCCAAGGCATCAAATCTCAATGCCGTTGAGCCATCTTCCAATTGATAATTGAGATGGGTTCGGGTCCAATCCAAAACAGGCATAAAGTTATAGCATACACTATTTATATGGCATTTGCTTAAGTTTTGAAGCGTTTTTTTATAGTTTTCAATAAAGGTTTTGTAGTTTCCCGTTTTTGTTTTGATGGCTTCATGAACAGGCACACTTTCAACCACCGACCATTTAAGGCCCGCATTTTCTATGGTTTTTTTGCGTTTTTTTATTTCCGAAATCGGCCAGATTTCTCCATTGGGGATATGATGCAGAGCGGTTACAATTCCGGTTGCACCAGCCATTTTTATGTCTGATAAAGTTACCGAATCCTGTGGGCCGAACCACCTAAATGTTTGCTCTAATGTTGTCATTTGCTATACTCCTGAAAATGCACTGAATCCACCGTCTACATGAACAACAATGCCGTTAACAAAACTCGATGCATCACTGGTGAGCCACAAAACCGTACTTACAAGCTCTTCAGCTTTGCCAAAACGTTTCATGGGTGTATTGGCTATGATGGTTTTCCCTCTTTCAGTCAACGAGCCATCTTCATTAAGCAATAAAGACTTATTCTGCTGACCTAAAAAGAATCCGGGTGCAATGGCGTTTACTCGTAAATTTGTCGATAATTTCTGGGCCATTTCAACGGCAAGCCATTTTGTAAAATTTTCAACGGCAGCTTTGGAGGCTGAATATCCAACAACGCGAGTGAGTACCTGTTGGGCTGCAATAGACGAGATGTTAATAATGCTTCCATTAGGTTGTTTTGCTATTTCTTTGCCAAAAACCAAAGTTGGAATTAACGTGCCTTTAAGGTTCAAATTGGTTACCGAGTCAAAATCGTCAATGTCCATATCAAAAAAACTGTCTTCAGGCTGTATCGTTGCGCCTTTAATGTTTCCACCCGCAGCATTAATAAGGACATCTATTTTTCCCCATGTTTGCAAGACTTTATTTTTGGCAATTTCCATGGCTTGACAATCCAATGCATCTCCCACTAATGCCATGGCTTGTCCGCCCATGGCGTTAATTTCATCAACTTTAGATTGAACAGTGTTTTCGGTTCTGCCCAATAAGGCAACCTTTACACCTTCCAAGGCCAACCCTTTCGCCATTGCGAAACCGAGTGCTCCAGAACCGCCGGTAATGATGGCAACTTTGTCTTTGTAATTATTTTTGAGCATTTTTACTTATTTTGTCGGACTATAAATTAACTTTAGACACATAAAAATCTAAAATTTTGCAAAGTATAAATGTATAAAAATTGGTTGTCATTAAAATGATTAGGATTTTTAATAATTTATAGTATCTTTGTGTAATCGATTACAACATATATATTATGACCAAATATTATTTTAGATATGCATCAAATCCCGAAGATGCAGGTAAATATGTAACAAATGAATTGAGAGAACGATTCTTGATTGAAAACTTATTTCAAAGGAATCAAATAGAATTGACTTACTCTATGTACGATAGATTTATTGTTGGTGGAGTCATGCCAGTTGATAAATCTTTAAAATTGGAAACAATTCCGTATTTAAAGTCTGAAAATTTTCTGGACAGACGTGAATTGGGAATTGTGAATGTAGGAGGAAGTGGTACAGTAACCGTTGATGGCGTAAAGTATGAACTTCAAAAGAAAGAGGCGCTTTATATTGGAATGGGTTGCAAGGATGTAATTTTCTCAAGCCATAAAGGCGAACAAGCCTTGTTTTATATCAATTCTGCACCTGCCCATAAAAGTTTTCCTACTAAAAAGGTTGGTAAACATGAAGCAGAAGTCATTCAATTGGGAGATGAAAAACAGGCCAATAGAAGAGTTTTGAATAAGCTAATAGTAAATAGCATTGTAGAAACTTGTCAGCTTCAAATGGGCCTTACTGAACTTTTACCGGGCAATGTTTGGAATACCATGCCTGCACATACCCATAACCGACGCATGGAGGCTTATTTTTATTTTGATTTGGAAGAAGGCCAAACCATCGCACATTTTATGGGAGAGCCACAAAACACTAGACATATTTTTGTACAAAACAATCAAGCGGTTTTATCTCCTGAATGGTCCATTCATTGTGGCGCCGGAACATCAAATTATGCATTTATTTGGGGTATGGCAGGAGAGAATTTGGATTATGGTGATATGGACGTTTGTCCGCCAAATGAGCTAAAATAATTACGATGGACTTATTCGATTTGTCAAATAAAAGGGCATTGATTACGGGAGGCACCCACGGATTGGGAATGGCCATGGCCGAAGGCTTGGCAAAGGCAGGTGCCGAATTGGTGATAACGAGTACAACACCACTAAAAATGGAAAATGCATTGGATTATTACAAAAACAAAGGGTACAAAGCTTCAGGTTATATTTTTGATATTACCGATGATAAATTGGCTGCAGAACAAGTAGAACGTATTGAATCTAATGAAGGTGCCATTGATATCCTTGTTAATAATGCCGGTATTATAAAAAGGGAAATGGCCGTAGACATGCCAATTGATGATTTCAGAAGGGTTATTGATGTTGATTTGGTTGGAGCTTTCATTATGTCCCAATTGGTTGGTAAGCGAATGATTGCACGAGGTAGCGGTAAAATAATCAACATTTGCTCCATGATGAGCGAGTTGGGCAGAAATAGTGTCAGTGCTTATGCTGCTGCCAAAGGTGGCTTGAAAATGCTCACAAAAAATCTGGCTACAGAATGGGCCAAATATAATATTCAGGTGAATGGCATAGGGCCAGGGTACTTTGCAACATCACAAACAGCACCAATAAGGGTTGATGGACATCCATTCAATGAATTTATTATAAACCGCACACCTTCGGCGCGTTGGGGAAATCCTGAAGATTTGGAAGGCACCGCTGTGTTTTTGGCATCAAGAGCAAGTGATTTCGTAAACGGACAAATAATTTATGTGGATGGTGGTATTTTGGCAACCATTGGAAAACCATCAAATGAAGATTAATTTTAGGAAATAGAATGAGCACAAAGTTTATACATGATAATTTTTTATTGGAGAATGAATTTGCCGAGGAACTATATCATAATTATTCAAAAAATTTACCAATTATAGATTATCATAACCACTTGCCACCACAACAGATTTGTGAAAATACAGTTTTCAATAATCTTACAAATGTGTGGATCAATGGCGACCATTATAAGTGGCGCGCCATGCGCACCTTGGGTATCAATGAGGAATTTATCACAGGTAAAGGTTCCGATAAAGATAAATTTTTGAATTGGGCAAAAACAGTGCCTTACACCATACGTAATCCTTTATATCATTGGACACATTTGGAACTGGCACGCTATTTTGATATTTACCATTTGCTGAATGAAAAAACTGCCGAAAAAATCTATAAGGAGACTTCTGAAAAACTAAGCTCATCGGATTATAGTTGCCAAAACTTGCTCCTTAAAGCCAATGCTGAAGTCATTTGCACGACCGAAGACCCTACCGATATGTTGGAACATCACCGGAAACTTGCAAAAAGTGATTTTAATGTAAAAGTCAGTACGGCTTTCAGACCTGATAAAGCCATTTTAATTTCAAGTGAAGGGTATAACTCATATTTAGATTCTTTAGGGAAAGCAGCTAACGTAAACATCAATTCATTTTCTGATTTGTGTGACGCATTGAAAAATAGAATTGACTATTTTGATAAAAATGGTTGTAGACTTTGTGACCATGGATTAAATCATATTTACTTTGAAAGCTTTACCGAAAACGAGGTCAATTCAATATTTAAAAAGAAAAGAGAACATAAGGAATTAAGTAAGGAAGAAACGTTAAAATTTCAAAGTGCCATATTATTGTTTTTGTCTGAAACTTACCATGAGTACGGTTGGGTGCAACAATTCCATTTGGGAGCACTTAGAAATAACAATGCAAGGATGCTTCATGTTTTAGGGCCCGATACAGGATGGGATTCCATTGGTGATTATCCGCAAGCTCAAAAACTGTCCGCTTTTTTAAATGCATTGGACAGTAAGGACAAACTAACAAAGACTATTATTTATAATTTAAATCCAGCCGACAATGAAATTATCGCTGCCATGACAGGCAACTTTAATGATGGCAGTATAAAAGGGAAAGTACAGTTTGGATCGGCTTGGTGGTTTTTGGACCAAAAAGATGGGATGACCAAACAATTGAACGCGCTTTCCAATATGGGACTGATTAGCTGTTTTATAGGAATGTTGACCGACTCACGTAGTTTCTTGTCGTTTCCTAGACATGAATATTTTAGACGTATTTTGTGTAATCTGTTAGGAGACGAAATTAAACGTGGTGAGCTGCCAAACGATATGGAATGGATAGGAAAAATGGTTTCCGATATCAGTTATTATAACGCAAAAGAATATTTTAATTTTTAAAAATTTGTAGTAGAAAAAATGAGCAGAGTAGTGACATTTGGGGAGATCATGCTGCGGTTGGCCCCCCAGGGTTTTTTGAGGTTTTCACAGGCCGACAGTTTTGACGTGGTCTACGGAGGGGGAGAGTCCAACGTGGCGGTGTCCCTGGCCAATTACGGCATTTCCGTGGATTTCGTGACGCGTTTGCCCAAGAACGACATCGGCGAGTGCGCCATGATGGAGATGCGCAAGAGGGGCGTTGGCGTTGACAAGATCGTATGGGGCGGCGAACGCCTGGGGATCTACTTTCTGGAAACGGGAGCGGTGAGCAGGGGAAGCAAAGTGGTCTACGACAGGGCACATTCGGCCATGGCCACCATCCAACCGGGAATGGTCAATTGGGAAGAGGTGCTCA
>DASWKU010000068.1:0-16438 GCA_036396455.1 Flavobacteriaceae bacterium | reverse complement strand
TTTGGCTTACGATTCAAGCTAGTAATAATATTGCTATTTGCAATCAACGTAGTTTCTTGTGTAGACTTTGTGGACATAGAACCACCTGAGACAGAATTGATAACTGAATCCGTTTTTCAATTAGACAAGACAGCACTGGGAACAATAATAGAAATATATGGCCAAATGGCTGAAGGGAGTTTCTGCAGCGCAAGACAGTTTAGTGTTAGCCTTTCAACAAGCTTGTCTTCAGATGATTACGATTTTTACAACGATCCTAGCTTTGGGGGGAATGCTGAACTATTATATACTAATTCATTAATTCCCGAAAACGCCACTATTGCTTCTCTATGGAGTGAGCCTTACCAATTTATTTTTAAGGCTAATTCTATTATTGAAGGAGTTAATGTTTCTAATACATTATCTCAGGATGTGAAAAATCAACTGGAAGGTGAAGCCAAATTTATAAGGGCATTCTTTCATTTTTATTTGGTTAACCTATTTGGAGATGTGCCTTTGGTACTTACTACTAATTATCAGGAGAATAATAGTATAGAGAGAGCACCTACTGCTCAAGTTTATGACAAAATCATTGCTGATTTGTTGGATGCTCAAAACTTACTACCCGTAGATTTTTCAAGGGATGGAGGCGAAAGAGTTCGTCCTATTCAAGCTACGGCAACAGCTCTTTTGGCAAGGACGTATTTATATGTTGGAGATTGGGAAAATGCTGAAATTCAAGCAACATCAATTATAAATAATACGAGCTTGTTTAGTTTGGAAGCGAGCCTGGATAATATTTTCTTATCTAATAGTAGTGAAGCAATATGGCAATTAAATGGTGTGGGAAACAATACTGGAGGTAGCCAATTCATTTTAAGTAGTGCACCAACACGAGTTGCGTTAACCGAATATTTAGTATATGCTTTTGAAAACAATGATAATAGAAGGACTGATTGGGTTGGAAGCTATACCGATGGCACCAACACATGGTATTATCCATATAAATATAGATATAACCTCAATGATCCGCCACAGGAACATTTTATGGTATTTAGATTGGCCGAACAATATTTAATAAGGGCAGAAGCCAGGACTTTGCAAAATAATATTACGGGTGCGCAAGCAGATTTAAATATGATTAGAAACCGTGCCGGTTTGTTAAACACCACTGCATCCACTCAAACGAACTTATTAGATGCGATCATGCAGGAAAGACAGGTAGAATTATTTACTGAATGGGGGCATAGGTGGTTGGATTTGAAACGCACGAATCGTGTTGACAATATACTTGGTGCTATCAAACCCAATTGGGAAGCAACAGATGCTTTGTATCCGATTCCACAAGTTCAAATTGATAACAACCCTAATACAACCCAGAACGCTGGTTATTAAACAATGATAAATAGAAAACCCCTTCATGCATGTATCTTTACGAAGGGGTTTTCTTGATGTATGTAAACCGTTTAAGAATGTTTTATGATTTTTAAAAACACAATATTATCCACTATACTATTAGTTGCTTTTTGGCTGATTTCTTGTAAAAGTGAATCATCAAAAACCATAAATTATGCTATAATTTCAGGTAAAATAATTGATCCAGTGAATGATAAATTATTTATATATGAAAATAATGCGTGGCCTAACACTTTTGAGAATATGATCAAGTATTATAATCAAGCCATAGAAATTAATAAAGACGGAATTTTTAATGATACAATCTGGGAGCTAAATAATGGTGACATTCTCTTAAATTGTGTCAATGCAGTTAGTATGAGCATGAAACAATTTAGCGTTTATTTACGGCCTGGAGATAAGCTTTCAATTGAACTCACCCCAAAATTAGATTCTATTATATCCATACATGGCGGAGAAGTGGCAGAAATCAACAGGTACCTTTTTGCTGTAAAAAACTGGAAGACAAAACATGAGCTTCAGGCACGTAATAAAGCAAGTTCTAATAAGGGTTTTAATGATGATGGATATTATAATAAAGAAATAAAAAATAAACAGTTAGAATTTTTAAATCATTTTAACCTTCCTCAAGAATTTATTGACTTCCAGACAAAAGAAATTGAGTATTATTATTTACGTAGTCTTTTTAATAATGAGATTATTGAGAAAGAGTTAGAATCAATATTAGATTCAACCGGTCTTAATGATGAGGTAAAGTATTTTAAATATTCATCCTATAAATGGATAGTTTATAGTCAATTATCAAAAATATCTAATACATTATCTGAAAGGGATGCCATCGATAAAGATATTGCTTTTATGCTAACCACTGAGAAATACATTGGCAATGAAAAGATAAAAAACGAAATACTTTATAGAAAATTCATTGCAAGTGATCCAATTAGTAGTATATATTATGAGCATTTTGAGGAACTTTACGGTTTATATATGTTAATATCAACAAATAAGGAGCATAAAAAGCGTATTACTACCAATTATAAAGAGAGGGTAAGTATTTTAAAAGGAAGTCCTTCACCAAAATTTCATGATTATGAAAGTTATGCTGGTGGTAGGATGTCATTAGATGACTTTATAGGGAAATATGTATACATTGATATTTGGGCAACATGGTGTACTTGGTGCTTAAAAGAGGTGCCTTATTTAAAAGAATTGGAGAAAAAATATGAAAAAAATGATAATATAGAATTTGTGAGTATTTCTATTGACTTTAATGACAGACATGAGGCTTGGAAAAAAATGATTGAAAAAAAGGAATTGGGTGGAGTACAATTATTTGCGGATAGCGCATTTCAATCAGACTTCATTAAAAAATATAAAATCACTGGTATTCCGAGATTTATTTTAATTGATCCGGAAGGAAATATAATAAGTGCCAACGCACCTAAACCATCAAACCCTGAATTATTGAAGCTATTTGCCAAGGAAGGTTTATAAATATAACTACATCACTGCGTATTATTATGGTTTATTTCCCCCGTTAAGCTCTGCTTAGTGGCGATAAGAGAGAGCAACCCTGATAGCGCGGATTTGCAATCCGTGCCACAAAAGTAGATTTTAAACTTTAAATACATGCAATTAACCAATAACCATAAGTTTATAAACAAAAACCGTAACACTACATGCATCGTTGCCGTTTCTGGTGCTGTAGGGCTTGCTCCTCATTGGATCAGGAGGGAGTCTTAAACCATTGGGAGCATCTCCAGCACAATTAGGGAAGCCATTGGCGTAATCAGGGGCACTCCCAAAACGGTCAGGGAGGTTTCTGGCCCGATCAGGGAGGCTACTGGCCCAATCAGGGAAACCATGGATGCCATAAGAAGGTAAAAATTCAACACTAAAAAACAATACGATAACACTTTAAAACAAAAACCAATGACAACAGATTATATCCCAAAAAGCGAAGGCCAGCTTACCATTTGGCTCACCAATTTTAAGACCAAACTCGGTACCCATGGTGGCACTCTGGGTTTGGGCGCTGCAGAAATAACGGCATTGGAGAATTCCTGTGATGCCCTTATAGCCCAAATTAATGCCGTGGAGGCCGCAAAAACAGCCTTGAGCAATGCGGTACAGACCAAGGATGCCGGTAAGGCCACTACCATAGACCTGCTGCGCACCGAGGTGGCCCGTATGAAAACCAACGGCAACTACACCAAGGCCATAGGAGAAGATATGAGCATTATAGGCGAAAACATACCACCGGACCTTAACGCCATGAAACCGGGCATCGGTGCCGAGGCCTTCCCGGGCTATGTACGTATAAAGTTCACTAAAAAGGGCTTTACGGGCGTTAACATATACACCCGTATAAAAGGCAGTTTGGGCTGGATATTTTTATCGAGGGATACCAATAGCCCTTACGATGACCACCGCCCACTGGCTAACCCCAACACCCCCGAGACCAGGGAGTATATGGCCATTGGCCTTAAAAACGATGATGAGATTGGGCAACAAAGTGATATTGTGCCCGTGGTTTTTGGTGGGTGACCGTTCTATCTTGTCACCCTGAAACCTTTAGGTTCAACGGAGTTAATTTATTTAGCTTCGCTGAATCTTCGATTTCAGGGTCTATTTTGTTTTGGAACGAGATGCTGAAACAAGTTCAGCATGAAATCGTATAGTTTCAGCATGATAAGACTAATAGAGTGCGGGGGACACAGCGAGGTCAGGTCATGAACGTTCCCAAAACCCTATCAGAGTTCAATCCCGATGCTTCGGGACTGAAAGGGTTGAATTCTAAGAGGTTTGGGACATCATGCGTCCCGATAACTATCGGGAGTATCGTGTTCCGTTTAAGTAAAATAACAGGTTGCTTTTTGTGAGTTTTATTCCCCTCCTCGGAGGGGAGGCTTGGGAGGGTGGTAGATATGATGCCAAGTTATTTACTTCTTAGCTCCAAAAACCTCCCGCCATGCAACTCATTTAACTCCAACAAAAGTTTCTCCGAATCCCCGAGAGTAAATTTAGGAAGTACAACTACAAACTGTTTGCTTTCCATAACCCTAACCATTTTTGGAAAACCATATTTAAAAACAGGAAGCATCTCTAATTTCTGATACGAAGATTTTCGTTTTTTATTCCCATTGACTTTGAAAATTTTTAAGTAATCCAATTCAAAATCAATCTCGGAATTGTTTTCAATTTCAATAATGGCATAGACCTCGGAACGGTCATAGACCAAATCCAGTAACCTAATCACGAGACCGTCCTTACGTTTTGATTTAAGGGGACTGTAGGCTTGCTCAACGAGATAGGCGCTAAAGGATTTAAAATGTAGGTTACGGTAATGATTTGGGCCAACGATTTTGGAGGAATCCATATTTACTTTATTATTGACCTTGACCGCCACCGTCATCGTATCCAATTCCGGGTTTTCATTGCCAATACTTTCTTTGGACTGTACAAACCGATGCGTGGTAGTGAGGTGTTTGCGATATTCCAATCTATAGGAGTAAGCCTTTCCATCATAGGTAATGACCAATAGATTGCTTTTAGTTCCCGGACTGCCCTGCAACGCCCCAAAATATTGTGCGGTTTCGTCATTATAACTAAAGCTAAAGTTTTCTGAACCGGTAACGGCCTGCCGTATTGGACTCGGAAAAAAAAGGGCTGTGATGTGGCTTTCATTGGCGTATAGGGTATCCAATTTTGAACTTGGTTGGGCCGAAGTAATCAGGCCAAAGGAAAAAATGAGGACTATTAAAATGGGATTCATAGTGATGGCTTTAAAATGAGTTGATATTGATTGTAAATGGTGACTTTGACATGTCTGTTGGAACGCCTAAAGACTTGTTTGATGCCTCCCACTTGAGGCACACCCGGGAGATTGATATCCTGGACGACATCATCAACAACTTCATGGGTGGCTTCTGCCCGGAAGCTGTTTTCAATGTAAATGCCTTCATTGCCATCCAGTAAATCAAAAGCTTTAAGATTTACCGCTCTATGATTGATATTGGTAATATGAATCATGACCCTATTGGCCTTAAAACTCACAAAGCCAAAGACCAAAGCATTTCTGGGGACGAGATTATTATTGATGATGGCATCTTTGACCAACCGCAATTCCAAGCGGGTATTTGTTTTTACGGTTTGTTCTCCATTGACCGTAACCGCTATAACATCATCAGTAATGTGTATTGAATCTGTGGATAATTCAATTAAAGGTTTTGAATTGAAAAAGGCCTTATGTGCTTTGGAGAAATCCAATGGTTTCACGGTGTTCTCTACGACCTCTTTTACTTTAGTGGTTGAATTTTCAACCGGGAATTCACGGGTAGAAGTATTGCGATAACTACCTTGGGCATAATCGATACGTCCATAACGGTAAATACTGTCCACAATGCGCTCCCGTTCCTTTTCCTTCAGGTCAGGCACATACAGTCCGGTAGAATCCAATAAGGCTTCATCATAGATACTAGGGGCATTGGATTCTCTTACCTCTTTAAGATTATTGACCGCCTCCAATTTGGAGGAATATTCTTTTTGCTCTTCCTTCAATTCCGGTACGCTTGTTTGTTTGAGTTCGGTATCAGTTTCATTATCATCATTCATCATACCCATGGTATAGAAGATCATAAAAACCACTACCAAGACGACCACGCTGATAAATACGATTCTATTTCTATCGATTTTCATTTGCTTTATATTTTAATGTTGATTATCGACTTTTCTTAAAGAATTTTCAAAAAAATTGGTAATCAATAATCCATGGGTATTGTTGGGAAAGTGTCGGTCGACATGGATCAGATTACCGGTAGTGATCAATTGGTAACGATCGATGATCGAACCTCGATTGATTTCAAATACAGTTTGCGTCCGAAATGCATAGTTCCCTTTTGAAAAGGTAAGCTCCGTTTCTACCTGAAGTACTTTTTGCACAAGGGAATATTGTAGCAATCGGTTATAGACACCATCAGCTTTTTTTTGACGGTACACATTATCCACGGAACTATTTCCAAGCCATAAAGCTTTTTCAAGATTGCTCTCGTAGTTGCTTGCATCAATCCCGTAGAAATAATGATGGAACAAATCCAAATGTGATAAAGCTTCAACTTTGAAGTTTTCTTTTTGGGAGACCAATTTTAAGGGAATCACAGAACCATCCGTATTGACCGCAAAAGAACTATTAAGCATATTATGGTTAAACCGATAGACCATCCAAAGCGAAAAGACAGTTGTAAGCAGACAACATATAACGGTAGCGAGTACAATAAAACGATTGATCTTGAGGACAGTATAAATATTTTTATATGGTGTTTTTGTCTTATTCATTTTTACTTTTTAATATTGACTAATTGAATTCACTTTAAGTTGTGAATAGCCTGAATGTGAAACTGCTGGCACGCTTATAGAGTTTAAACTTTAGGAGTACGATAAATCCAATGGCAGCCAGTTCAATGATTGGTGCAAACAGCTCTTGACCGAAATTGGTCCCAAACAGACTGGGCCAGAAGTTTTCATTGATCTCCCGATAGAGCTCATTGACAAATACATTGACCAAAAAGAAGGCGGGCACGATCATATAGACCGCTGCATAGAGCTTAAAAAACCGATAGCCCATCTCCCTAAACTTTTCAAAAACGGCCAGGCTAATGACCAAAGGAAAAAAGGCCTGCATAATGCCCAATAGAAAATAACGTTCTGCCAAAAACAGCGGATAGATAAACAAATCCAAAACCCATAAGAATAGTCCCATGATATAGGCGATGACCTTCATGGGATAAAAAGGCGTTACCAAATATTCATATAGAAGGCTCAGGGCTTTGGTTCCGGCCTCTATTAAACCTATGTCCTCTTCAAGTTCAACATCTTGGGATTGTATAGGTAGAAGATCCGGAGCAGTGCTTCGATATTGACCTTCAATAGCTACCAATATAGCATCGAAAAATCCAAGGATTTGTGTAGAAAAAATGACCAACAATACAATCGCAAAGTTTTTAATTAGGTCGGTAGGGGTCAAACCCCAGGTCAACCCGTCTCGATTTGCCCCACCTTCATAATATTTTTTGAGAATATTAATGAGAAAGAACAGCACAGCCAAGACCTTCATACCACCAATGGTATATGTGGCAAAGTCACTACTCTTGATGGTGGTAAAGATGGCATCGACGTACTCCAACCCTATTGAAAACAGTGCAAGCATCTAATAGGAAGTTTGACGGTTATTGATGATATCCTGCATCTCTCTATAAGCAATGACCGTTTTATAACGCTTATTTTTTAGATTGATATCGGCAAGCATTTTTTTGGACTCTTCCCTTTGTTCCTCCAAAATGGCCAGACGTTCAGCATCGGTCATATTCAGAAAATTACTCGATAATACCTGACCCATAAAATCCAAATTATCCAAAGAGTTTTCTATGATAAGATTGAAGGAATCGGAAATTTTATCGATCTCGTCAGGATGAATATACGGCGAGTTTAAAATCTCCCTAAGGTCATTGCGAACCATGTCAAACAAGCGTTGATTATTTTGTGTAATCTCCCTAACCGCTTTATACTGCTGAACCGCATTGTTGACCTGTTCGATTTTCTCTTTGGCTTCTTTTAAAAACTGTACGGTTTTAAGAAGTTCTGCCGTTTGTTTTGCCCCTTCGATCAAGGATTTACCAAGCGTAATAAAATTAGTGTTGTCGTAAACGGGCATCCCCTGCCCCTTACTTCGGGCATTTAAGATGAGCACTAGCAAAATGGAAAGCATGATTTGTTTCATTGTAATTTTCATGATGTTAAGGATTTAAGGCCTACCCAACCTGCCCGTGACAGGTAGGTGGAAGGCGGGTTAATAATGATTTTGATTTTATGGGTTTGACAAATGCTTCAATGGCAGTTTGCATAGACCCAGTTTTATTGTATAAGGCCATTATGGCTTCGTTTTCTGGACCATCAGTGAGATAGGCGGCATAGACTTCTGGCGGAACTTCCAATCGGAACACGTTACTTTCCTTGCCAATCTTGATAAAGATCTCAGTGTACTTCCGTTCACCTTTCAGGTCGTTTTTAATGGATTTTAATTGATTGAGGTCATGAGAACTTAAATTCAACCGTTTCTGAAGTTCGTCATAACCCTTCTCATTTTTAAGGCTATAAATGACTTGCGTATTTTCCAGAATACTTGCAGATGTGGCGTTGGCAGGTAATTGATTAATGGATTGCAGAATGATACCGATGGCACCATTTTGTTTTCGAATGGCCTGATAATAGAATTCCACGCTTTCCAATACATTATCGAATTTCAATTGCTTGGCAAACTCGTCAAACAGGATGATCCCCTTTTCGGATCGGTTGCGCCAAATGGTGCGCTGAATAGCGGATTTGATAAGTTTGAGCATGACAGACAGCACCTCTTTATTGTCCTTGACCTCATCCAGTTCAAAAACGATAAGCCGTTTGTCTTCAATTTTATAGGATTGATCTTCATGGACTTCAAACAGGAAACTGTAGAGTCCGTTCCCTACATATTCTGACATGATATGTAGAAAGTTGGTCATGTTAAAATATTCAGGGTGAATGCTGAGCGTATCCAAGATATCCACTTGATTGGATTCAATAAATCTATAAAATCCTTCCAATGAATGCTTGTCGCTGATTACAATATTATAATAATGCTGGAGTATTTTTTTTATGGCGACTTCTTCCGCTTTGGTGACCTTAAGACCCGAAGCAAAGAGCTCCAACAGAAATGTAGAAAGATCTTCCAAACGCTCCGGGCTTAGGTCCTTTATATGATGGATATAGAAAGGATTTATGCCAAGGTTTTTTCCGTGCTCATAGCGCAATGTGATATACTGTTCAGGATATAATTTGGCAAATTTGGTGTAAGACCCTCCCAAATCTATAATGACCAATCGGACACCGCTTTCAAAGTATTGGCGCAGGATATTATTGGCGAGAAAGGATTTGCCTTCACCTGTAGGCGCAAAAATGGCAAAGTTCCGAGCCTTGATACGTTTTTTTTGTTCATCCCACACATCCTTTAAAACAGGGATATTATGTTGTCTATCGTTAAAAATGACACCGCTGGCATCCGATTTATAATTGCTATTATTGATGAGTAAACATAAGGCATGTTTTAAATCGGTGACATAAAGATCATCGTCGGAAAAATTGGAAGCATGACAACAGTAACTATTTAGAAGATAGTTTTTACGTTCATCTCCTTTTGGATAGTAAGGCACCATATCGAGCTCTTTAAACTCTGTTTTTATTTGTGAGGCAATTTTTGGAAGCTTACTAATTTCCGATGACCAAAACACTACATTTAGATGCCCACGAATAATTCTGGCATTGTCGTCTTGGTTTATTTGGTCAAGTATGGTATTAATTTTTTCATGAACCACCTTGTTCTGGCTACCAAAGTTGGAACTTTTGCTCAATTCTTCAATCCGTTTTTCAAGTAGCTTTCGCCACTTGTGCTTATCGTCCATATAGATGATCTGGTTGACAATGTGGCTTTCATTGAAGTTCAATCCCAGGCCATCAATAAACCCCTGATGAAATACAAAATCGTCAGCAGTAAAAGCCTCATTCGTTTTACTGCTTTGGACACTTTCCCCAAAGCATAGTTCATTATTGATTGCCAACACATCAAAATAATGGTTACCAATTTGTGCATGGTCTTTATTGAGTATGATATCTGTATCGAAACCTTCATTAAATCCGTTGAAGAATGCATTGGTAAGTACGGTAATCTCTTCAGCTGACATTGGACTGTATGAAAATGCATGACTGTTATTTAAAAATCCGACAGAATCTTTAACCGATCTCACAAAGTCATGTGCCGAATCAGATAGTTTAGAAGGTAATGTTTTGGAAACTGCCTTAAAGGGATTGGTATATTTTGATGAGTTGAGTGCCTTGTTTTTCGACCATATAAAAAACAGATATGAGTCATGGGAGATAAATTCACGACCTTTAAAATAATCATAAGTTGCCCTCTCCAAAAAGGTCGTATTTGATAATTGCTTTGCGGTATATGGAAGTTTTTTATAAATATCCTGTTTATGGATTACTGTACCGGAAGGCAGGGATTTTAAAGCCTGAAACCAACTGCCGTGCAGATCTTCAAAATCCTTTTCTGAAAGCGAATAGATTTCTGGTAAATGGGCTTTATAGCAAACCACAACATTACCATTATTGGCAAATATGAGATGGTCTTGAATATCCACAATGGGATACTGTTGTAATAGATTAATCTTCATAATACAATGTGCTCGTTTTTTTATTGGATATGGCCTGTGGAAACACGTTTTGAAAGTTTAATACCTGTGGTTGGTTGGTCAATTTTAACAGGGCAACATAAAGGGTTCCATTTATAATGAGAGCTCCCAAGACGAGCATTGCACTAAATGAAAAAATGACCACCAACAGGGAGCCAATAACCCCAAGCATCTGCAAAGCGAACAATGATATTGGTAGTCCAAATATCAATGCTCGCTTACGTATGTTTTTATAGACCTCGTAACGTTTCATTAGACAACAAGTGTGATGAGATAAGTAAATATGCCAACTACTGCTCCGGCGATAAGTACAAAGACCAACACTCTGGTAATCCCTTTTTTAAGATCGGCATTTTCACCGAAGAAGTGTCCTGCATTGAACAGGAAGCCGATTAAAAAGATAACCCCCAGAATTATTGGAAAGATGGTTCGAATTGTATCCGAAATATCGTTAACGGAATCCTCGATGCCTCCAATTTGTGCAAATGTTGATGTTGTTGCCATCAAAAAGAATAAAGGTGTATTAGTTAGTTTTTTCATAAGTGTTTGTTTTTTTGATGATGCTCTTTTTGAGTCAATGGATAATAAATTCTTTGTTAAATCTCTAAAGGATTGAACAAAAGGCAGAGAATGGTGCAAATTTTAACAGTTGTTGGCGTTAAAATTTCATGAATTATGACCAAAATCAATGAATTGATGAACATTGTGCAATACGTAACTTAAAATTTATCAATTATGAAGCACTATTCTTTTTACCTATTATGGTTCGTTTTATCATCTTTAGGGAATCCTGTTTTTGCACAGCAAGACCATACCAAGCAAATAATACTTATTGACCCTGGACATGGTGGTATGGATAGTGGTGCTATTGGCAACCGTGGGATTAGGGAAAAAGATATTGTTTTGAAAGTAGCCAAGGAAGTGGTGCGATTAAACAAGGAACTGTATAGAGATACATTTGAAATTTATCTTTCCCGATATACCGACACCTTTATTTCATTGGGAAATAGAACTAAACTTGCCAAAATATTAAATGTGGATGTTTTTGTATCCATCCATTGTAATCAGGCACCAAACAATAGCGCTCAAGGTATTGAGGTATTTATACAGTTGTCTCCAGAAGAACCACATGGTAAGGTGAGGAGGAGAGCAGAACGATTGGCCAAGGCTATGGCGCTTGGATTAAATACACATCTCGGATTTAAAAGTCGTGGGATGAAACAGGCCAACTTTCAGGTGCTTAGGGATACCCAAGAACTGTGTCCAGCAGTATTGCTGGAACTCGGGTTTTTGTCCAATGAAGAAGAAGCAAAACATAATACCAAGCAAACAAGTTTGACCGCTTATGCCTTGGTCATTTTAGAAACCTTGATAAAACATATAAATTATGACTGAAATATTTAGTGAACTTATAAGTATTATAAAGGAGATTATTAAAATAATCTTTAAAACTTAAAATCTAAATCGCTTTAAATTGTATTGGTTTTTTCGTAATTTAGCGATGGTAAAAACGCATAAAATTTGCGATTAAAAGGATACTTTTTTTAAGGTGTCTAAAAAGGGATTTTATTGTCGTTTAAATTATATAAAATACTGTTATTCAGTTACTTGAAAATATAATAAAAATCCTGTCGTCCCGACAAATTTAACAATCAATTCAAATCAAAACCTTGGTAATCGTAGTATTACCAAGGTTTTATGGTTTTTAGGCCATCATAAGATTTGATAATATTTGGTTAAATAAGTGACCTATTCGGTTACCATTTTAATACAAACTAAAAAGGTAACCGAATTATTGATTTGACTTTCGTCCACAAACAAATGTTTAATTAAAAGACGAAAGACATGAAAACCTCAACAACGTTCAGTATTCTGTTCTGGCTAAAACTTTCCAAATCCAGTAATGGAAAAGCTCCGCTTTACGCAAGAATTACGGTCAATGGACAAAGAGCTGAAATCAGCCTCAAAAGAAAAGTGACCATTGAACAATGGTGCCCAATCAAAAGCCGAATGAAAGGCACCAAAGAAGAATCCAGGGTGCTAAACAATTT
This sequence comes from Flavobacteriaceae bacterium, assembly GCA_036396455.1. Classification (GTDB taxonomy): domain Bacteria; phylum Bacteroidota; class Bacteroidia; order Flavobacteriales; family Flavobacteriaceae; genus Geojedonia. The sequence goes on along the minus strand of DASWKU010000068.1, from coordinate 3,711 downwards.
CATTGACCAGGTATCTTCAGAAATCTACCAAACCAATAATGAGCTTAAATCAGAAGAGAAATTCATTACGGCCAATACCATAAAGGCAAGATATCTGAAAGAGGACCAACAGAATTTTACGATGAATGATATTATTGCCTATCATAATGAGGACATGTTGGGAAAACTGAAACAAGGTACTCAAAAGAACTATTACACTACTCAAGCCTATATTGCTGAATTCCTTACAACAAAATATAAAGTCACGAATATCTATTTAAAGCAGCTTGACTATAATTTCATATTGAAATTCGAAGCCTATTTAAAAGCTCATAAACCTACAGACCATCATAAACCCATGGGCAATAATACGGTGATGAAACATATTGAGCGCTTCCGTAAAATGATAACCCTAGCCTATAAGTTGGATTGGATTGAAAAAGACCCATTCATTAGTTTTGACGCAAAATTCGATAAGGTTGAAAGAAACTTTTTAAACGAATCAGAGCTCTACGCAATAGAGGAAAAACACTTTACCATAGAACGACTTTGTTTTGTTAGGGATATGTTTGTATTTGCATGCTACACCGGATTAAGTTACATCGATGCAATAAGTTTGGAGCCTTCCGATATCCTCCATGGTATTGATGGTGAATTATGGATTATCACCAATAGGATTAAAACGGATAATCCTTTAAAAATTCCAATTCTTCCCAAAGCGCTGGAACTGATTAATAAATATAAAAAGCATCCAAAATCATTGGCCAATGCAACTGTGTTTCCAAAAATTTCAAATCAAAAACTAAATTCTTATCTCAAAGAAATAGCAGACCTCTGCGAAATAAGAAAGAATCTCACCTTTCACTTGGCGCGTCACACGTTTGCAACTACCATTACTTTGACAAATGGTGTCCCAATGGAAACGGTTTCAAAGCTTTTAGGACATACCAGAATTTCTACCACTCAAATCTATGCAAAGGTGATTGAAAGAAAAGTAAGTGATGATATGATTTTGCTCAAAGACAAATTAAGGAATAAATCATATTCACAACTAAAGAAGTTGAATTGATCATCCTCCCACAGTTGGTTTATCGCATTTTAATAAAGACATATCGATACATATATAGAGGATTCAAATTTTAAACATTGGTAATGGATTGAAAGGGTTTTTAAATAAGTTCTTTAGTGCCTTTTTAAATAGAAATTGATGAAAGTTCATAACAGGATATCGTATTTTGTTTTTGCGAAGTTCACTCTTATCAACTCCAAAACTAAATAACCCAAAACTTATATCTATTATATCGGCTTTTCTGAACATTTCAATCAAAGGAGATTTTCCTTCATAAGGGTTTATTTTATGATGCCATTGGATCATTTCGGCTATTTCTTCTTGCCAATATGTTTTCCCGGTTGAAATCAAGTAAACCGATGCTTCCTTTATTGAAGGATTCAAATAATCAAAAGTTTGCGCAGTCCAAATACCAATATCATGGAAAACGGAAGCAATTGCATATTTTTCATGGTTATCTATATTTTCATCCAAAAGAGTACAGTTTAAATACACTCTATGTACATGATTTCTGTATTTGTCAAAATCTTTGTTTAATTGATTTTTAAAAGTGGATAGAATAGTATCTATCGTCATTCCATTTTTGTCCATTATTAAAATATTTAAAAGCATTGAGCAATGAAATTCAAATAATGTTCCATTTAATTAATCACTTTGTCCTATATCCATAATTAGCCTAAAAGGTAAAGAATGAATTAGATCACAACAAACCAATAATGTATTCTAACAAATTTAAAGTTCAAATAAGTTTTGCGAAATATCAAAAATGTGTAAAAAATTAGCGAAATAGAAACAATTATATTCTTTTTAATTTATTGGAAATCAAACAATTAATATTTGGTTCTTTATTTGTTTTGTGATTATAAGTTGAAAATTTTTGTATCACATTAAAATTAGAAAATCATGAAAAAACTCTCACCAACAGTCATGGCCACATGCTTTATGCTAATAGCAAACACAGCTGAATCACAAACCCTTAAATCATTGGATCCAAGTGAGGACCCTTACATTGAAAAGGAAACAAAACAATTCTTAAACATACTAAACAATAGTGGTGGAAAACCTATGGAAACAATGGCACCAAAGGATGCTAGGAAAGTTTTAGAAGGGGCACAAACATCAGTAGAAGTTACTGATTCTGGTATTGAAGTCACCGAGAAAACCATTCAAGAAGATGGACTTTCGGTGAAAATATATGTTGTACGTCCAAAAGGAAATCAAACTCAATTACCAGCTTTTATGTTTTTTCATGGCGGAGGTTGGGTTATAGGAGATTTTAAAACGCATAAGCGTTTTGTGAGGGATTTAGTAGTGTATTCTGGTATGGCTTCAGTATTTGTTGAATATTCGCTTTCGCCAGAGGTTAAATACCCTACAGCCATCAATGAAGCATATGCAGCAACCAAATGGGTGGCAAAAAACGGTGCCGATATTAATATCGATGGCTCAAAGTTGGCGGTCGTAGGCAATAGTGCCGGAGGTAATATTGCTGCCGCAGTGGCTTTGATGTCAAAAGACAAAAATGGGCCCAAAATTAAGTTTCAAGTACTCTTATGGCCAGTGACCAATAACAATTTTGAAACCGAATCCTATAATCAATACGCCGAATCAAGATTTCTTACAAAAAATATGATGATTTGGTTTTGGGATAGATATTTAGAAAATTCATCGGATGGGAATGAGATTTATGCAAGTCCCTTAAAAGCAATTACAAGTCAATTAGCGGGATTGCCTCCAACTTTAATACAAACTGCTGAAAATGACGTGTTACGCGATGAAGGAGAGGCTTATGGAAGAAAATTGAACGAGGCAGGAGTACCAATAACATTAGTTAGGATGCAAGGTATGATTCATGATTATGGTCTTTTAAATCCATTGGCACATATACCAGAAGTACAGTCAGCCTTAAGATACGCAGGTATAGAAATTAAGAACGCTCTTCAGTAAATCCAATTTTAAAAATAAAAGTAAAATGAAAACAATACATCTAAAAAAACAGATCTTGTATATCACAATATTACTGTTTGTAACTCTTTCAAATGCACAACAACCACTTAAATATAATAAGGTGAAAACAGAATACATAAATTATGATAATGGTTCAATTGCCTATAAATCTATTGGAAAAGGTAGACCTATAATTTTATGCAATAGATTCAGAGGTACTTTGGATACCTGGGACCCACTATTTTTGGAAACACTCGCTAACAACTTTAAAGTGGTGGTTTTCGATTATCCTGAAATTGGTTATTCATCTGGGAAATTTCCAAAGGATATTATTTCGCTTGCGAAAATAGTCAAGGAAATCACACACTCATTAAAACTAGACAATGCAATCATTGGAGGATGGTCTTTTGGTGGATATATTGCTCAAACGGCCGCCCTTGAATATCCTGATGTTTTTACACATTTAATCATCATTGGGTCTAATCCTCCTGGGGAAAATGAACTGTCATTTGAGCCAATTTTCCTAGAGAGAGCACTGAAGCCTTCAAATAATGAGGAAGATGAGGTCATATTATTTTTTGAGCCTATACTCAATGAAGCCTCTGGAGCAAACAGTGTATAAACTCCGTAAGCCAATAGTCCAACACCAACGGCCAACAGTATGAATTTTATAGTCTTGTTCATTATTTTTATAATAAAATGGTTTAGTATTTTAC